>DATCRE010000354.1:0-7764 GCA_036569145.1 Cyclobacteriaceae bacterium | reverse complement strand
GAGAACACCAATGATGCCTTTAGAAAGTTTAATAACAACGAGGTAGATGTATTGCTCATCAATCAGTCTGGTTCTACAGGTGCATCAGCACATGCTATTGTCACACCTAAAGTTTCTAAAGAAAAAGTAAAGCAGCGGGTTATGATTGTTTTACAAGCTGAACTTGATATTAGCACAGAAGTACAGAAGCGTGGAAGAATAAATCGCACTGGACAAATTCTCAAACCAATCTATGATTACGTGAATTCTGCTATACCGGCAGAGAAGCGTTTGATGATGATGCTCCAGAAAAAATTAAAATCACTGGATGCTAACACAACTTCCAATCAGAAATCATCAACTAAGATTCTGGATGTGCCGGATTTTTTAAACAAGTATGGCGATAAGGTTGTCGATGAATATTTAGCTGAGAATCCAGAGATCAATGCTCTTCTTGATTTTCCACTGGCGTCGGGCGAGAAAGAAGAAGCAGCTCATAAAGTATCCGGACGTGTTGCTGTATTGTCAACAGACATGCAACAGAAATTCTACAACGAAATTTCTGAACGATACAACGACTATGTTGATTACCTGAAACAATCCGATGAATATGATCTCGAAGTAGAAGCAATGGACTTACAGGCCGAGACCGTTTCTTTACGACCTGTGATTGTTGGCAAAGGAGGTATCAGTGCTTTTGGTGATGACAGCGTGTTGGAAACAGTTCGGGCTAACGTCTTAAAGAAACCTTTCACAAAAGTTGAATTGAATAATCTCTTAACGGAATCACTTCAGGGTAAGGAAGCTCAAACCTTGCAGGAAGAAATTCTCACGGAATACAAGGCATTTCGTAAAGCGGAATTAACCCAGGACATTTTAAACAACACGGTACGTTTCAACCAACTCAAAGATGAAATACCAACGGAAAAGAAATTACAGAAAATACAAGAGAAGGAAGGGCAAGCTGTCTTTGATAAAGCTGTTGCTGCACGAACAAAAGAGATTGAGCAGGCACGAATAGCCTCTGAAGAAAAAATAAAACAACTCGATGCCAATCGTGCCATCTTTATAGAGCTCATTATGAAGCATTTTTATGTCGGGCGATTGGTGAATTATCCCGTGAGTACATTCGATAGTGGTCTTGGAACTGTACCCGCTGTTTTTCTGGGATTCATCATTGATAAGAGACGAAGGAATCCATACACGCCAAGTTCGTTACGACTTCGGTTTGCATTAGCGAATGGAAACAAATACATGGTGCTGGCGGGTAGTCAACACCAGCTTGTTCGTGGAGTCATGGGCGCAAGTTTAGAGGTATCTCAACCTGATCGAAAAGTTTTACTTGATCTGTGGGAACGCACGATCAAAGAAAGTGCTGCGGACAGAAAAATCCGTCACATCATTACCGGAAATGTACTTCAGGCATTCAGCGAATTTCGCGGGAAACTTGTCAACTATACAACAAGCAGCGGGGCAACAAAGAAAGGTATACTGCTTCCCGAATACTGGCTGCCAGAGGAAGGCAGTAAAGAAGAAACCATCGTGCCTCTCTTTCGTGCTGTTAAAGTCATTCGTTCACTCATTGTCGGAGCATCTACCATTACCAACAACGGCGTGGCTATACTGAGAACGAATGATCATTTCAAAATCATGGTTTCTGCTTCGCGGGCTAAAGGTGGTGACGTGTTCCTTGATCCCGACATACTCGCGCTTGTCAACAAAAACAATTTTGAGAAGGTATCGGACAAGATGACGGCTTTGCTGCCGATCAATAAGATTGATCGTCTTGTCGAAATTCTTCAGGAGAAATTTAACGACAGCCTTTCTCTTAACACTGCACAATACACGCTCATCAGAAATGATGTGCCAAAACGGATTGTAGAAACACGGCCTAAGTCTGCGATGATTAATTCACCTCGAAAGGAATCAATAAATATTAACGTGCTGGAGCTTGAGGCTCTCGCATTAGAACTTGAATTGGAACTACTAAACTTTGCTGCATAATGATAAACGCTAATAATTATTTTTCAAAAATGGAAAGCATCGGGTCAGAGGTTTTTCCTGAGACATTGATGAAAGGACACGAGTATGTTGTTAAAGCAACGGATAACGGAGCATCATGGTATAACTACATGGTTAATAAAACGATCAGAAAAGTCATTGATCTGTATTTTCAAAAAGTAGAGGAGTTTATTAGAGAGTTAATACCCAAGCCTGTCCATCAAAATAAATCTACTGCAACGAAGCAATCTACTTCAGAAAAAAGAAAGAAGACCAAAAAGAATAGTGAGCGTGTGAGTGACTTAAAAAAGAGTCACACTAAAAATGTAGAACGTATAAGTGAAGAGGTAAAATTTATAAAACGGGCTGTTGGACTTCACAACAAAGTGAAATCTCCACAATCAATCCTTTCTTTTATTAAGGCTCTTCAACGCGCCATTGTCCAAAAGCTTATCCGCAAGACATCGCCATTCGCGGAACAAATCGAGTTGATCCAGGAAAGGCTTATTGCTATGTACAAAAAAATGAAGGGCGATACTACTATAACAATTAGTGAGAATGAGTTAAGCAAGATGGTGGTTGTTGCTGGTGGTGAACAAGTTTATCCATCGTTGAATATTATCAAGCGATACATTGGATTACAGGGCAAGCCTATGGAAAATAGTCTTCGTGAGCGGTTCATTAGTCAGATAGAGAAAGCGCTTGATACTAAGATTATGCGCGACGACCCTTATGCAGACAAGGTTAAATCTATCTATGACACATTACGAAAGAGTAAGAACAACAAAACGTTTTCTTTCTCTACGTCCGAACTCAACGGCCTGGAAGGAATTGTAAAAGCTTGTGGATGTAGTAAGGAAATGGGTTCTATATATCGCATCAAACGCAATCAGGTATCAAAAGTGAAAGGCAAACTTCGTGAGTGTCGCAAAAAAACTTTTTCAGACGCGCGTGGTAAGGGAACTTGTTCGCATAACCGTGGACTCAGTGGTGTATTGACTGCTGAAGAAATGGCAAACCGAAAGCTTGATCTCTTAGAGTTCACTTCTTTTTGGTTGGCACTGTTTGGTAGGATTGGTAAAAACTTTACCATGATGTTTCATGGTGAGCCGCACAATGGGAAAACAATATTTCTGTTGAAGCTTGCCCAGTACTTAGCAGAGAATTTCGGAAATGTGCTTTATGTTTCCTCAGAAGAATTTGCCTCTACCACGATGACGCAAAAGGTAAGTGAATTTTTAAATCCTCGTCCTTCACGATTACACTTTGCTGAAAACCTGAAAGACCCTAATCTGTCTTTGTATGATTTCATTATCCTGGATTCGGTTAATGATCTCAACTTAACAGTTAAGGAGTATAAGGCTATTCGGGAAGAACATCCTGATAAAGCTTTCATATTTATTCTTCAGCATACAAAGGCTGGCGACTTCAGAGGTGGAAAGGATTGGGAACACATGGCAGAAATTGTAGGGGAAGTAAGTGAGGGTATTGTGACAACAACCAAGAACCGCTATGCTCCCAAGAGCAGGCTAAACTTCTTTGAACAGTTTGGATTGCAATGGAAGGAAGCACAGGAACAAGAAGGCATACAACCTAAACCCTATGTGCTGGAAAGCGATTCGATGGTGACGACGGATCAAAATCATTTTTAACATTTTAAACAAACATATATCTATGGAAGCAAGTGCAGTTGGAAAAGGATCAGGCATCGGGGGATTTTTAACAAAAATTCTCGGCGCTGGTGTATCGGAAACAGTAGACTCTATTGGCAACGTCATTGATAAGATCGACAAGTCGGATGAGAAGCTGGAATTACAATTAAAGTACAAGGAACTTCTCATGAAAATGGAAGGTGCTTGTATTGACTACGAGAGTAAACTACTCGAAAGTAAATCGGCTATCGTGCAAAGTGAAGCCAAAGGTGAAAGCTGGTTGCAACGTAACTGGCGACCGATGCTGATGTGTATCTGCATGTATGTGGTGTTTAACAATTATGTGCTTGTGCCTTACTTCGGGTTGCCTGTAACAGTCCTCGATCAAAATATCTGGGATATGATGAAGGTAGGAATCGGTGGATATGTAGGTGCGATATGAGGTCGCATAATTGAGTAGTCGAAAGACTCAGGTTAGTGTCTGAACCTGTTCCCATTTCTACAGGCGTTTTTGGTAACGAAAAGGTCTGAAGCTAGAAATAAACGCCTAATCAAAGGATAATCATCAATCCGATGTGGGCAAGGGAAAAATCAGAAGGGTTAACGAAAGTGAATTGTTAGCAGAAGTTCCGTCACCCCAACTTTTGAAATGATGGTTGATAAAAGATCAAAAGTACAAGTCACGATAATGATAAAACATTATCAGCAGAATGAAACATTCGACGTGGTTTCGTATGGACACCTGAGACTTCGGAATAGAGACAAAACCCTAACTGATTGCATCTCAATTACGCGGAACATAGTAACCCCAATAAGGTCTGGCTAATAACCAGTAAGCCTGACGTAAGAAAGGCTGAACTCCTTAGTGGGATTGAGAGTGTCCAAGAAGCGAATGCCAGCAGCCAAAAGGCAAAGGAAAATAAAATAACCTGCTGGATAGAGTAATGCTCAACCTGAAAGGGTGCTGACGTGGACATGGTGAATTACCTTAAAAAACTATATGCAGATTTTAAACTAAGAGACAAGTTAGATGTTAAAAACAAACGGACTCGAAGAACAAACGATCAACTGGAATGCCATTAACTGGCAGGAGGTTTATCGTATTGTTAAAAACTTGCGATACAGAATTTTTAAGGCTACCGAAGAGCGTAACTGGAAAAAGGTGCGCTCACTTCAAAAGTTAATGCTGAGAAGCAAAGCTAACGTCCTCTTGAGTGTGCGAAGAGCTACTCAGGAAAATGCAGGTAAATTTACGGCAGGCGTAGACAAAGTAGTGGTGAAGACTTCCGATGCCAGAGGAAAACTGGTCAGTGAATTGTTAACGGACTCATCATGGAAAGTCAAACCCGCTCGTAGAATTTACATACCGAAAAGCAACGGGAAGAAAAGGCCATTAGGTATCCCATCAATTAAAGACAGATGTTTCCAAGCCGTTGTCAAGAATGCTCTTGAACCGGAATGGGAAGCTTTGTTTGAAAGAAGTAGTTATGGCTTTAGACCAGGAAGAGGTTGTCATGACGCAATGTCCCGCATATACACCATAGCCCATAGAGGATGCAAAAAAAAATGGGTGATAGATGCCGACATAAAAGGCGCATTTGATAACATCGATCATGGATACTTGTTAGAGGCTATTAATAATTTCCCCGCAAGAGGAATAATTAAGGAATGGCTCAAGGCAGGTTACATGGATGGAGGAGTCTTTAATGAAACTAAAACTGGAACACCGCAGGGGTCAATAATTTCACCTCTCCTTGCTAACATCGCTCTGACCGGTATGGAAAGTACGCTTGGAATCAAGTATCTCTCAACCACCGGTGAAAACAGAACGAAAAGATCGTTAGTGAGGTATGCAGATGATTTTGTGATCTTTTGTGAATCAAAAGAAGATGCTGAAAATGTGATGCCAATTCTAAAAGATTGGTTAAAACAACGAGGGCTAGAGTTATCTATGGAAAAAACCCGAATTGTTCATCTATGCGAAGGCTTCAATTTCTTAGGGTTCAACGTTATGCACCACAAATGCAAACGGAATAAGGAAGAGTACAATCTGCTAATCAAACCCAGTGATGAGTCGGTAGAAAAACTGCGTAGGAAGTTAAAAGAGGAATGGCGAAAACTCAACGGCTCGAACGTTGATGCTGTCATAACTCGATTGAATCCTATAATCAGAGGATGGGCTAATTATTTTAAAACGCAAATTGCAAGTAACACATTTAGAAAACTAGATCATTGGATGTTTATCAGACAAGTCCAATACTTGAGACGATTACATCCGAAGAAACCTGCGTATTGGACACGTGCACAATATTTTGGAAAATTCAATCTGGATCACAATGACAACTGGGTGTTCGGAAATAAGTCCAATGGGAAACACCTACTCATGTTCAGATGGTTCAAAATAAAAAGACACATTCTGGTCAAAGGCTTGAATTCTCCGGATGATCCAAAGTTGAAAGACTATTGGGTCTACAGGGAAAAGAGAAAGGTTCAAGAACTAACGTTCAAGAAAGTAATCTTGGCAAGCAAGCAGAAATATGTATGTCCGGTGTGTAAGGAGTCCCTCTTCAACGGTGAAGAATTGAATATGCTTTACTTGACACCGAGAAAAGAAGGAGGAACTAATCTATACAAAAACTTGCAACTCATGCACATGTATTGCCATCAGCAGGCATTAAGAAACAGAACGGTAGTAAGTAGTTTGCTTGAGCCGTATGCGGTGAAAGTCGCACGTACGGTTCTTAGGGGAGAGGGAATCAGCAATGATTCTTCTCTTACCCGATGTGGCCGTTCGCTGGAAAAGATTACGGAGAATCTGGGGCCGGTGCTTTATAATGTGAGGAAGAGAAAGGCATAATTTATTCCAGATCATTTTCAATCAAAAATGCTGCGGTTAGGTGAAGGCAAGACGATTATTTGGCATATATTATGATAAATAAGATTAGTTTTGACCAATTCGCCGACCGTACAAATCTTTAAATATATTGGTATGGTGTCGTTGGAGAGATGCAGGGTGATAATGAAGAAACATGGATATGGTTATACGGATGAACAGCTTCTGAAAATCCGGGACTTCCTCTATCAACTCGCTGCCATTGAATATAAAGTTTATCAAAGGAAGATACATGAAAACAAACAGGGCAATCATCTACACGAGAGTGTCGTCTGATGAACAGGCTGAAAAAGGTTATAGTCTGCAATACCAGGAAGAACAGCTTCGTAAGTATTGTGCGAACAGAAACATAACCATTGTCGCACATTATAAAGAAGATTATTCTGCGAAGACTTTTGATCGTCCTGAGTTCAATAAGTTGATGAGTTTTTGCAAAAAAAATCCTGGTGAAGTTGATTTCTTATTATTTATTAACTGGAGTCGCTTTGGCCGTAACGCCGGAGATTCCTACGCCATTATTAAGCAACTGAACAAACTGGAAATTGAGCCGCAAGCTATCGAGCAACCTTTGGATTTGAAGGTTCCAGAAAATAAAATGATGCTTGCTTTTTATCTGGCCTCGCCTGAAGTTGAAAATGATCGTAGGTCTATCAATGTGAGATCTGGTGTTTATCGCGCAAAGAAAGAAGGACGTTGGACAACATTGGCGCCAGTAGGTTATCGGAATATTCGCACAGAGGATGGTAGGGCCATGATCATACCAAGTAAGGATGCGGATCTTGTGCGCGAGGCATTTAGAGAATTCGCAACCGGTGCTTATGGAATGGAGGAGCTTCGTCAGAAGCTTGTTGACAAAGGTTTAAAATGCAAACGTGCCAGATTTCCTGAACTGTTACGGAATAAGGCATATATCGGTAAGATATTGGTTCCGGCTTATAAAGATGAACCTGCGTTTTATTCCCAGGCAATCCATGAACCTTTAATCAGCGACCAGCTTTTTTATCAGGTTCAAGATGTGCTTGAAGGCAGAGCACCGAACAGACCGACAAAGAATACGCTCAAAGAACAACTGCCATTAAGAGGTTTTCTTGAATGCCGTCAATGCGGCAAAAACATTTCAGGTAGTGCTTCAAGAGGTAATGGTGGAAAATATTACTACTATCATTGCACGTGTGGCTGTAAAGAAAGATTTAAAGCAGAAGAAGCTAATAAGTGCTTTGATGAATTTCTAAAACTTAT
>DATCRE010000353.1:0-3269 GCA_036569145.1 Cyclobacteriaceae bacterium | reverse complement strand
GGGTTCATCAGCTCGCTGGCACTGGTGAAAGCATTAATTTATTTATGGATTACGAAACCTTTGGCGAACATCAATGGCCAGAGACAGGCATTTTCGATTTTCTAAAACATCTCCCCGAAGAAATTTTCAAGCATCCCGATTTCAATTTCAAGACTCCATCCGAGGTACTAGCGACATATCCTGTTCAAGGTGTTTATGATGTTCACAGTTTAAGTTCATGGGCAGACCTGGAACGCGATCTCTCTGCCTGGCTTGGCAACAGCTTGCAACACGATGCTATGGAAAGAATTTATGCGTTGGAAAAAACTGTGAAGGAAACAGCCAATGATGAATTAATTAATACATGGGCCAAGCTGCTTACCTCTGATCATTTCTATTATATGTCTACTAAATACTGGAATGATGGTGACGTGCATAAATACTTCAGTCACTATAACACGCCTTACGATGCTTATATCAATTTCATGAATGTGGTGACTGACCTTGAACATATTTTAGAGACAAGCTACTCGTTGTATTAAATAAAGTTATAACGCAGAGTTGCACGGAGGATACACGGAGTTTTACAGAGAATATTTTTGTAATAAATTCTTCAGTCATTACTCTCATGAGAAGAAGGACTGAATGGGAATGAGGTATTAATTCATTGATGGAGGGTGTGATAACATAAAACAAAAAAGCAATACCGCCGGACTGACTGTATTGCTTTTTCTGAAAACTTATATCGGACGGAGAGGGTATCCAAGTAAACTTTCAGGTATAAAATTATTCAATATCACAACGCTTGTCTATCCGTATAACTACGCTTTTTTATAGGTATTTTTACTCTAAATATGATTTCTTAAAAGAGGCAATCAATTAATCTCCTCTCCTTTTTTCGTTTTCCAGCGTTCATGCATCCAAACCCATTGATCGGGATGCTGACGGATTGTGTTTTCAATAAAGTTTGTTAACACTTGTGTATTATAAACCATATCTACTTCGTCATCGCCTGTTAATTTCATAGGTACTTCAGGCAGTACCTGCATGTGTTGCAAACCATCATCGCCCAGGTACACATACGTTGGTATAACTGCAGCACCAGTTTTCATGGCAAGCACCGTTGCGCCAACAGGTGTTGCGGCAGGCATTCCAAAAAAATCAACAAAACGACTTTTCACTTTTGTATCCTGATCAATCAGTAATGCTACTGATCCACCTGATTTTAATATTTTTATCAGCTTAAAAGTTTCTTTTCCCCGTTCAATGGCAATAGCTCCATGCATGTTTCTGTATTTCCATAAAAGCTCCGTTAATCGTTTGTCTTTTAATGGTGTGCCAATGATGTTGGGATTCAAACCGCGCATAGCCATGTTCGTTACCTGCAAATCAAAAGCACCGAGATGGCACGTTAGAAATATTACACCTTTACCTCGCGCATGTGCCACTTCATAATTTTCCAGCCCTGTTGTAACTAAAATTTCTTCAAGCTGTGCTAATGTTTTAATCTGTGTGCTGCGTAGTATTTCACCCGTATTTTTGCCTAACATTTTAAACGTGCGCCTGGCCAGATTTTTTATTTCGTTTTGTGACTTTTCTTTAAAGGCAAGTGATAAATGTTTTATCATGAGCACACGGGTTTTAGAAGCGCCATAATATCCGATAACACCCAATGCTCCACAAAACGATAACCATTGTCGCCGCGGCATAGCTAGTGATAACGAAAGAAGCATCCTAACCAGCCAATAAACAAGCCGATACTGAATCTTTCGCCGTATTTTTTTCATGTTAGACATAGCCGCTAAGATAATTGTTTATTAAGTGACTGTTAAGCCTTTTAAGGCATAGATTTAAGTATTAATCAAATACACACGAGAGGTTTTGCAAGACCGTTTTCTCACCTTACTTTAGTGCCTGTGAAAACTTTGTATATTATTCGTCATGCCAAATCCAGTTGGGAAGACCCTTTACTGGATGATTTTGCCCGCCCTTTAAATGATCGGGGAAAACGTGATGCTCCACGGATGGCTAAACGATTAAAAGAAAAGCGCGTATCGCCAGACCTTATGGTAACCAGTCCTGCAAGAAGGGCTTTGGGTACCTGCAAGCGTATGGCCGAAGTACTGGATTACAAAGAAGATAAAATAAAAATGGATCGCGGGCTTTATCATGCCAACGAGGAAAACATGCTGGAAGTATTGCGCTCAATAAAAGACAAGCACGATGCTGTTATGGTTTTTGGTCATAATCCCGGATTAACAGGTTTTGTAAATGCATTGGGCAAGCAACAGTTTGACAACGTGCCTACCTGCGGAATTGCCGCTTTCGAAATTCCAATCAATAGCTGGAAAGATCTTGACTTCGGAAAAGGTAATCTGCTTTTTTACGATTATCCCAAGAAAGGAAAATCTTAGTTCGTTAGTTTCATCAATTCACGGGGAATATCCCAGACACTGCGTTTCAGGAAACCAAACTCCTTGAAGCGATAGCCTACGAGCAGTCTGAAGGTACTGCTTGAGTTCGTGAATTGTATATCTTCAAATCTCACATTGCGAGACTGGTTAACAAAGTTTATACCGCCGAAAAAATGATCGCTGTTATAACCCAGTGCTATGCGAACAGATGTGTAGGTGTTAATCGTTATATCATGTTTGTCTTTACCATCAGTCTGCTTGTAGTAAGTCCAGTTATGTGCGGGCCCCAATACAAAAGTTCCGTTTAAGAAGAAATGTTTGTAGATGAAGCTATAAGAATAACCAGGCGCAATGCTAAAGGTTGTATATTTCAAAACCTGGAATGACGAACCCAAACCAAATGACTTGCGATAATTGTAAGGTAACACTGACGAATCAGCCAAGAGCTTGAATGAATTCAACGCTCCTACAATTAATATAGAACCCCTCCGATGAAGTTGACGTTCAGCAAAGTTGTAAGCTGATTTGATAGAGAATTTTTTATCACGCAAAATATAAAATCCAGAGAGGCCAAAGTTGCGCGTGTTTATGTCACTGCGTTGAGGATATGGATCGCTCTTAGGTATTTTTATTTTTGAATTGGTGAGATAAAATCCATCATACCGCTGGTTATATAAATCAAATCCGAATTTCCTTGAAAGTGCATTGATTTGAAAATCTTTTGCATGTGTTGTTCCATACTTGGATTTACTCTTACTATCAACGGGAACAGCAAACCCAAATTCAACACCAACATCAAAAAGATAAACACCAAGACCAAGTGTATAAGCACTGTTTGGTTTATACGTTAATTTGTCTTTGCTTCCTTTCAGGTTT
>DATCRE010000352.1:0-2556 GCA_036569145.1 Cyclobacteriaceae bacterium | reverse complement strand
GACAGTTGAAAATTTTACGTATGGAAAAGATCGTGGCACCATGCCTATGATCATTGAGCTTAATGCTCTTCATCCCTATTTCCGTGATCGCATTGTTGATCTTATAAATACTTGTGAAGCTCAAGGTATACACCTGGCAGTAGTTGAAAGTTATCGCACGCATGCCAAGCAGCACGAGTATAAAACGATGGGTAAAAAGTATACACGTTCAGGTGCAGGCAAATCCAAGCATCAATATGGTTTAGCTGTTGACCTCGTACCAATTGTTGATTCTGTTGCTGTTTGGGATGATAAAAATCTTTGGAAGAGGATTGGCATTGTTGGCGAGCACTTAGGGTTACGTTGGGGGGGCCGCTGGAGAACGCCGTATGATCCCGGTCATTTTGAATGGACAGGTGGCATTTCGACAGCAGAGCTTTCTATAGGAAAATTACCCCCCATCATCAATCAAGATTCTTACCCTTGTATAGAAGAAGACGTTAAACTACTGCGCAAGTACTGGAAAGAATGGGAGAATGAAGTTCAGAAATCGTACGCGCGCTATTAACACATGAAAATTACTTTTCCCGAAAACTTTCATTTCGGTACCAGCACAGCTTCTTACCAGATTGAAACAGCCTTTGAACACGACTGGCAAGGTGTTAAGGCAAGAGATGGGTATATCTTTGACAGAACTACTGATCACGAACTCCGCTTCAAGGAAGATGCTGAAATCATAGCATCACTGGCACCTAACTATCGCATGAGCCTGATGTGGAGTAAGCTTCAGCAAAATCCTAATGCACCATTCGATAAAGCTGTAGTGGCCAGCTACAGAGCTTTTCTCGATGATCTTAAAGCCCGTGGTGTAAACATTATGATGGTATTGCACCATTTCACAAACCCGCTTTGGTTTGCTAAACTTGGTAGCTGGGAGAAAGAAGAGAACATAGCACTCTGGGTTGACTTCAGCAAAAAGGTGGTTGATGAATTTGGAGACTACGTAATGTACTGGAATACTTTCAACGAGCCTAACGTATACGGAAGCTATG
The DNA here is from genome assembly GCA_036569145.1 of Cyclobacteriaceae bacterium. GTDB lineage: Bacteria > Bacteroidota > Bacteroidia > Cytophagales > Cyclobacteriaceae > DATCRE01. The sequence goes on along the minus strand of DATCRE010000352.1, from coordinate 1,525 downwards.
GATGGATGACGGGGTTCTTTCCTCCATTCAAAATCAATCCTTATCTCGCCGGAAAAGCGGTTAAGAATATGGGTAAGGCCCACGACATCGTTTATGATTATATCAAATCAAAATATCCCAAGATACCGGTTGGCATTTCACACAATGCTGTGATCTTTCACCATGAAAACACCTTGGGTTGGTTTCCTGCCAAGCTTAGTGACTGGTGGTTTATGGAATGGATACCCAAGCATTTTGAAAAGGTTGATTTCTTTGGAATGAGTTACTATGCAAGAGTTCCTCATGATCCTATGCCAATAACCTATATTGATACACCACATAAGATGAAAGCTTTAGGAAGATCGCATGATGACATGTGGGAATATCATCCTGAAGGTTTACGTACCTGCCTTGACAGGTATTGGAATAAATACAAAAAGCCAATCATCATTACTGAAAATGGCGTGTGCGATGCCAGTGATAACCTGAGACAACGTGCTATTTATGATTACAGTAAAATCATATATGATGCTATTCAGGATGGCATCGATGTTCGTGGATATTATTTCTGGAGCGCATGGGATAACTTCGAATGGCATCTCGGTCCTGCTATGAAATTTGGTCTCTATGCCTGCGATCCAAATACCAAGGAACGCACTAAACGCCCAAGTGCTGACATCTTTTCGAGGCTGGCATACAACAAAACCATAGAGTCATCACCGGCCATAACAGAAGCTGTTTTATAAGCTGATCAGGCTATCGAAACGTAAGATTTCATTTTAATTTTAACGGCCCCTGTCAGATTCGGCCGCCAAACTTCATTTTTTATCGTCAGGATCATTTTATAAATTCATGGGCTAGTTGTTACTTGACTCTCGTTAAAAATCTTAAATCTGTTATATGAAAAACAAGATCATTATCATTGCTCTTACCATGCTAATGGCACAAGTTGCCGTAGCTCAGGTTACTAAAAAAGTACTTGAGTTGCCTGAGTTCAGAAGCATATATGTTAATTCTAACTACACCGTTTATCTGAAGCAAACCAACAAGCAGGAAGTTTCTGTAGAGGCATTGTCAGACATATTTCAGCTAAGTGATATTAAAGTAGAAAATGGAATACTGATGATCAACATTGATCGCAAGCCAGAAAATCCTAACAAAAGCATTTGGGCAAAAATTGATGATATCAAATTAAACCCAACCATGAAGCTTTATGTAAGCATGAAAAACATAAATGATCTTCAGGTGAATAGCGGTGGTAAAATCATTTCTGAAAACTCTATTGCAGGAGGTAATCTCAATCTTGCCGTTAATGGAAATGGTACGATGGATGTTGACATCAAGGGAGAAGTTGTAAAGGCTGAAGTTAGCGGATCTGGCACAATGATCATTAAAGGGTACGCCACTTCTATTGATGCTGCAATCAGCGGATCTGGTAATATAAAAGCTTTCGAATGTCCACTGGAAACAGCAAAAGTAAAAGTAAGCGGCAGTGGTCTTTGTGAAGTTAATGTAACTAATAATATAGAAGCCACCATTCTTGCTG
>DATCRE010000351.1:0-3025 GCA_036569145.1 Cyclobacteriaceae bacterium | reverse complement strand
TCCATTGTGCGATCCGTTTCTATTATTGGCTACGAAAGATTATGGTGATACTACTTCTTGTGAACTAACCTCCAGGCTGGGCAAAGAAATTTCTATTGTAGGTTATGTTGTTGACATCAAAAACACCAGCACCAGGAATGGAGACCTCATGCATTTTGGTGCCTTCTACGATAAGAATGGAATTTTCTTTGACACCGTACATTTCCCCAACATAGCACGCGATTATCCTTTTCGGGGAAGAGGCTTTTATAGGATGAAAGGAAAAGTTGTTGAAGATTTTGGTGTGCCTATCATTGAAGTGACCTGGATGGAGAAGTTATCATTGATCGACAGGAATAAAGATTTTGGGAGAGGTTAAAAGTTAATGGTTAATCGTTATCAGTCATTGGTTAATTAGTCATCAGTAGTTAGTAGTTCAGATTGTGGCTGCAACCCTGAACGATTAGCTATTCACTAATAACTACTATTAACGATTAACGATTAACTTTTAACTACTAAAAAATAGTTTCATATCTTGTCGCACAAATCAATTTATTATGCTTGCATCTGTGTTGTACTTCTACGGTGTCTTTCTTATTACCTGCGGTATTGTTTCTGTTATTTTCATTGGGATGAAAGCAAAAACTGCGCTTGCGTCCGGCGGCTTATCAGGAACAATAGCCATCATTATTGCTTATCTCTCATCGTCATATCCTGATGGTGCGCGTATCGCTGGTATTGTTGTCACATCAGCGTTGTTCATTGTTTTTTCGTGGCGCTCTACTAAAACATTGCATAAGATTTTTGAACTCATTCCAGAAAAACATCCCGATCTTAATGGTAAGGGTATTGCATTTCTAATCATTAGTCTGATGGCAGTAGTATCCATCGTTGTACTTGCCTTGCAGATTATCAACTTTTAAGAAGACTGTTATTTTATTTTGAATCTGTAAAGTTCTTTTTCATGCCTGGCGCTATGATACCAGTCATTATAAACCAGCTCCAGTGAATCAACTTCAAATGTTCCGAAATTAAAATCTCTGTATTCGTCTAACACATTAATAAATTCTTCTTTCCGAACTAGTGCTCTTTTAAATCTAACGACAGTAGCATGCGTTGTTTGTATAGAATATCGTTTATCAAGAGTTTGTTCAAGATTTGAATTTTTAAAATTTGTTCTCAGGTTATTGCGAATAGTGGTTAATGTGTCATCCTCTAAAAATCCCTGGATAAGAATACACGAAGGAGACGCTGTAATACCTCTGAATTCAATTTTCATTTTCTTTTCATTGATTATGCTTTTTCTAATGATCTCAACATAATCCACCACGGAGATCTGCGCCACATCAAAACCATTATAGCATGAGATGATGGACATTACTGTTACATGAATGTCAGAATCGGGATAGTAATATTGATCGGGTTCAACAATTTTTAAATCACTGAGAAATTTACGAATAGCATCTCTGATCTGTTTATCCGGACGAATTAAAAGTGTAATACCAAACCGGTTATCGGAAGATGAATCAATAAGGTTATCAATCTGGTAGTTGTCTGATTTTATCTTTTGGATAGCGTCGTGATATAGCGCATTATAATGCTCAGGCAAATTCATATTCAAACTACTGCATTGTTGTTCTACTTAGACTGGAAATTACAAAAAGTTATTTCCTGAATTTAAAAGTTGAAACACAAAATATCTGTTACGAATGGAATTCAGCCATGTCCATCGGTCTCTATTCTGTTTGAATGATTAAAGTTCTTAACAAGCTCACATCATTCATGCGAACAACCAGATTGATTAGAGTCTTGCTCCGAATATTTTGTTCCGTAATAATGATCTATTGATTAGCTTGCCTTGATTTATTAAAACTATGAACAAGATTATACTACTTTTTTTACTCGCAATCAGTGTGCAGGTATCCGGGCAGACTGTTAATTCTCTTTCGGGCACTGTAGAGGATAAAAATTCAAAACCAGTTGCTGGTGCATCCATTCACATTTTAAATACCAATAGCGGCGCTGTTTCTGACAAGGATGGAAAATTTGAAATCGCCAATCTTGAAAATGGCAAGTATGCACTTGAAGTTACTGCTGTGGGATTTGCAAGCACACAACTGGAGACTGTTATCAATGAAGGTTCAAATACACTTTCAATTACACTTGCCGAAAGCTTTACACGATTGGATGCTGTTGTTGTAACAGCACAGAAGCAGGAAGAAGATGCACAACGAATTGCTTCAAGCGTGAGTGTTCTTTCCTCTAAACAAGTTCAGCAATATCGTATGTGGAATACCAGCGACATTTCAGCGGTTGTTCCAAATTTATATTCTACTAATCCGGGCGACAATCGTAATGTTACTTCTATACGCGGCATAACATCTACATCATACGATCCTGCTGTTGCAACGTATGTAGATGGTGTAAATCAATTTGGACTTGACACTTACATTGCTCAGCTATTTGATGTAGAACGCATAGAAGTATTGCGCGGTCCGCAAGGAACATTATACGGACGCAATGCCATGGGTGGTGTAATCAATATCATCACCAAGCAACCTACTAATACAACAAGTGGTTTTATTGAAACAAACTTTGGCAACTACGGCCTGATGCGTCATGGCTTTGGTTTTAGAACACCGCTTGTTCGTAATAAATTATTTTTCGGCGCCTCTGGTGTTTATGATCAGACCAATGGATTTTATACAAATCAATTTAATAACTCTCACTTCGACAAGAAGCACAGCGTTACCGGAAATTACTATTTAAAATACATTGCCAATCCACGCTGGGCCGTTACGCTGAACGTGAAACATAACGAGAACAGAAACAATGGTACCTTTCCGTTGAACGGAAGTGTTGAAGATGCATTCGCCAACGCATTTAAAGTAAATCAAAATGCTACGGCAAAGATGACTGACAATATATTTAACAGTGCATTGACAGTAGCGCATTCTGGTCATGGTTTAAATTTTACTTCACAAACAACATATCAATCTAACTACCGATACTACGATAAACCAATGGATGCTGACTTCTCTCCTAT
>DATCRE010000350.1:0-6444 GCA_036569145.1 Cyclobacteriaceae bacterium | reverse complement strand
TTCCAGCCGAACACCACCCAGATAATTGCAATAGCAATATCGATGGGCCATTCAAGCTCAGCATATTCTTTCGAAGTTGTCATTCCCAACGGGAGGGTGATGGCTGCTGCAAGAATAATAAGTTGCCAGCCCCAGAAGTGAATCCAACTAAGTATATCACTTAGCATACGTGTTTTCAGTAAGCGCTGCATAGAATAATACACACCGGCAAACATAGCATTGCCAACGAAGGCAAAGATGATGGCGTTAGTATGAAGAGGCCTGATACGACCAAACGTAGTATACTGAAGGTCGAAGTTGAAGATAGGATACACAAGCTGAATAGCTGCTGTAAGCCCAACCAGCATACCAACAAGTCCGAAGAAAACTGTTGCAATTATAAAGGCTTTGACAATTTTATTGTCATAACTGAATTTTTCCAATTCCATACGCTTTAACTTGATTTTGAAATCATTTTACTGTTTTCAAAAGTAGAATTGGTGTAAAAGACCTTGAATGATGTAGGTTAGATTGAGAGCTGATTTATATCAGGAAAGTAGAACAGCCAAAACTTATTAATGTTTTGTGATGATAATTTCTGACGATAGACATATCACACTCTATTCCAGAAAGTGATATGCCTCGCAATAATCAGATTGATTTACTAAAAGTCTTATTGTTAGAATTTGTTTTGTTCTGGCGAGTGTCAAAAGCATAGCAAATATTTCGAATAAAAGTTTTGCCTAGCGCTGTAACTTTTAGTCCTGATTTTGTAAGAACAAGAATTTCTTCTTGCTCCATTTCCCTGAGTTCTTTCAACAGGCGGTCTTGCTTATTGATTAAAGGTGCAATTGTTTCCACTTCACCCCGACAGGTAATGTCGAGGATACATTGCTTAATCAGGAGATCTTCTTCTGTTTGGATATGTCCTTTGTTAAGGGCAAGTTTATTATTAAGAACCAGGTGTTCATAATCTTCAACTTTCTTTACATTTTGTGCGAAGGCATATTTTGCATCACTAATAGCTGATGCTCCCAAACCAATGAGGAGATCTGTTTGTGATGTTGTATAGCCCATAAAATTACGATGCAGTTTTCCTTCAACTGAAGCTTTGTAAAGAGTATCCGTTGATAATGCAAAGTGATCCATACCAATGTCGTGATAGCCTTCTTGCTTCAGAATAGTTTTACCAGCTTCATATAAGGCGCGCTTGGCAACATCACTAGGTAAATTAGCATCTTCATAACCACGCTGTCCCGGTTTTACCCAGGGCACATGAGCATAGCTGTAAAAAGCAATTCTATCCGGACGAAGTTTGATCACCTGTTTAAAGGTTGATGTAATTGTTTCTAATGACTGATAAGGTAATCCATAGATCAAATCAAAACTGATGGAAGAAAAACCTATTGCTCTGCTTAATGCTACAACCTTCTCAAGATTTTCAACAGGTTGAATTCTGTTAATAGCTTTTTGAACTTTCTCATCAAGATCTTGTACGCCATAGCTCGCACGTCGGAAGCCACAATCAAACAATACCTGCAAGTGTTCTTTCGTAGTATTATTGGGATGACCTTCAAAACTGAATTCGTATTCAGGATGAAGAATTGTGGTACTCAAGAGAGAAGTTAAAAGCTTCTTAAGATTTGCCGGATTAAAAAATGTTGGTGTTCCACCGCCAAGATGAAGCTCACGAATCACCGGAGTTTTGCCAAAGATGTATCGGTAAAGTTCCCACTCTGTTAGAATGGATTGAATGTATTTTTCTTCAACACCATGATTCGTTGTGATGCGTGTATTGCAAGCACAATAGGTACATAAACTTTCACAGAAGGGGAGGTGTATATAAAGACTTAAACCTTTGCTTTCATTTGTTTCATCAAATGTTCGCTCTACAGCGCTTACCCATTGGCGTATTGAAAAATTAACAACGTCCCATGCGGGTACTGTAGGGTAGCTCGTGTACCGGGGCACAGGTACATCATACTTGCGAATCAATTCACCACGAATCATTTCTTCTGTTCTTTTTTCTTATCCTCGAAAAGCATTCTAACGGACGGCGTATAGGTATCATCGTACTGCCCGTTCTTCATTGACCAGATGAATATGATGAGAAACAATACTGCGATGGTAATGCTGATACTGATTAGCATAATGATGATTCCCATAATCTAATAGATAGTTCTGTCGAATTCATAACTCTTGAAGCGATCGAATGCAGCACGTTCCAGATTCTCACGATGATTGGGATGTGCAATTTCAATCAAAGCTTTTGCACGTTGTCGCATATTTTTTCCATACAAATATGCTACCCCATATTCCGTAACAATGTAATGTGCATGCGCACGGGTAGTAACAACACCAGCACCAGGCTTAAGCATGGCCGCAATCCTTGAGATTCCTTTAGCTGTGGTTGAAGGAAGTGCAATAATAGGTTTGCCACCTTCTGAAAGAGCAGCACCGCGCATGAAATCCATTTGACCACCTACACCCGAATAATGATACGTGCCAATGGAATCAGAACAAACTTGTCCTGTAATGTCTACTTCAATTGCACTGTTGATGGCTGTTACTTTTGGATTAGTACGGATCACCGCAGTATCATTTACATAATCAATACCCAACATCATCACCGACGGATTGTCATCAACAAAATCATACAACTTGCGACTGCCCAGCATAAATGAAGAAACAATTTTACCACGATGCTTCTTCTTGTATTGATTGGTGATCACGCCTTTATCAACTAATGGCATGATACCATCAGAAAACATTTCAGTATGAAGACCAAGCCCCTTGTGATTTCCGAGACAGGAGAGTACGGCATCGGGAATAGATCCAATTCCGGTTTGTATTGTCGCACCATCTTCTACCAACGAAGCACAATGCCTGCCTATACGCATGGTGATCTCTGAAATATTTTTGTTAGAGACTACTTCAGGCAGCTCTTGTTCTGCATACACTACTGAGTCGAAGTCAGATAGTTTTACAATGCCATCACCCAGCGTTCTCGGCATTCTGGGATTGACCTGGGCAATTACATGCCTGGCATTTTTTATTGCTGATGCAGCAACATCAACTGAAACTCCCAATGAACAAAAGCCATGTTTATCAGGCAGAGATACCTGGATAAGCGCTGCTTCGAGTGGAAGTATTTTTCGTTTGAAGAGATTCGGAATTTCACTTAGGAAAACCGGTACATAATCACCACGACCATCGTTAACAGCTTGTCGTACGTTATTGGAAACAAACAATGAGTTGAGATGAAAATTCTCTCTGTATTTTGGATCAGCAAACAATGCTTCACCTTGCATGCTGATGCTTACAAGTTCAACATTGTAAAGTTCGTCAGCACGTTCTACCAATTTCTTCAGGAGATAATGAGGAGTAGCGGCACCACCGTGTACAAATACTCTGCTGCCTGATTTTATACCCTTGATGGCGACTTCGCCAGAAACATATTTTTCCATATTGAAGACAGTTGAATATTAAAATCAAAAATCTGATGAGGCATTTTATGAACGGTTACGATGCGAATAGCCAATGATGAAAATCCTACAACGCTAATGCTACTCACGGGCATAAGAATAGCAGCTACTAATGGTGTGAGATGACCTGATACGGCAAAACCTAACGCGACGGCGTTATACATGAATGAAATAGCGAATGCTATTTTAAGTATCTGAGTAGAACATTTCGCCAGATCAATGAAATGATCCAGTGAGTTAAGCTGATCTCCTTGTAATATGCCATCACAAGCCGGAGTAAAAATCGCAGTGTTATCCGTTACAGCTATTCCAACATCACTTTGTTTGAGTGCACCAGCATCATTGAGACCATCGCCTACCATAAGTACTTTTTTTCCTTGCGCTTGCAGCTGCTGAATAAAAGCAAGCTTATCATGCGGACTTTGATTGAAAAGCAATTGAGTAGATGGAGGAAATAATGCAGCCATGGTTTCACTATCGCTATCATTATCACCTGATAATAAAGCAACACATTTTGTGTCCAGTCTTTTAAGCATCGCCTTTATAAATCTTCTTACAGGTGTTGCTATGCTGAAATGACCTCGAACATTATCGTCTATAGAAATATAAACAAACGATGCATTGGTATTTTGTGCAGTAGGAGAGTTTGTCCAGGAAGAAGATCCTATTTTGATAACATGGCTGGCAATTGTTCCTTCAATTCCTTTTCCGGGCAACTCTTTAAAGTTAGTAACTTTTACATTGCAACCGCCTTGTATATGTTTAGTAATGAGATTGCTTAAAGGATGAGTTGAATAGCTTGTTAATAATTTGATCCATAACAATTCTGACTCGCTAAGATTGCCATGAAATTTTATTTCGGGTTTGAGACCTGTAGTTACTGTACCTGTCTTGTCAAACACAACAGCATCAACTGTTGCCAGGCGTTCAACTACATCGGCATTTTTAAGATAGAGTTTATAACGACCTAATGTACGAAGCATACCACCATACGTAAACGGAGCTGCCAGTGCCAGTGCACAAGGACACGCTACCATCAATACCGAGGTTATGACAAGCCACATAGCTGAAGGTGAGGTAACGTACCAGTACACAGCTGTAACAACAGCAATAGTCATCACTATCCATGTAAATTTTCGCGCGGTAAGATCAATTATCTTTCTGTATTTACTTTCTCCAACCTTGCGAAATGCTTCATGATTCCAGAGACTTGTTAAATGACTTTGTGATGTTTTCTTATCGACCATTAAAACTACAGGTTGCCCGATAAGCCTGCCGCCAGCATAAATTAAATCACGTTGAAAAACTTTTACAGGTTTTGATTCACCCGTAACAAAACTATAATCAATGAAGGCATACTCATCTAGCAGAATACTGTCTGCTGGAACAATCTCCATGTTTCGTATTTTAATCTGATCACCTTGTTGTAGCTCATAAATTACTGTAGGTTTCCATGTTGACTTAAATAGTTTGTGAACAGCAAGAGGGAAGTAAGATTTGAAATCACGATCAAAGGCAAGAGTTTCGTATGTTTTGCTTTGAAACCACCTGCCTATTAAAAGAAAGAAAACTAATCCTGTAAAAGAATCAAGATACCCTGGACCAGTAGCAGTAATGATGTCGTATGCACTACGAAAGAACAGAGCCAACAATCCTAATGCTATCGGCACATCAATATTGATCTGCTTCTGTCTGAAGCTTGATGTTGCGGATATAAAATATTCTGAAGCGCTATAAAGAAGTACAGGTGTTGCCAATAAAAGATTTAACCACGAAAATATCCTGATCAACGAAGCATCTGAATGATCAAGACCCAGATACTCAGGAAAACTAAACAACATGATGTTTCCGAAACTAAAGCCGGCTATGGCAAGCTTGGTGACTAATGCCAGGTTAGTTTTTGATGATTCATCTTTTTTTTCAAAAGAAATTTCAGGGGCGTAGCCAATTTTACAAAGTAGGGTGGCAACGTTGCTGAGTTTTACCTGCTGTGGATTGAAATCTATAGTAACAGCTTTCTGTGAAAAGTTTACTTCCGATTTGACAATTCCTGAATTGAGTCTCTCCAGGTGTTCAAGAAGCCAGATGCAGGATGAACAATGAATTGCTGGAATAAACAATTTGACACGGACAAAATCTGGAGACTCAAACTCCACAACTTTTTTGCGTATGTCAACTTCATCAAGGTAAGCATAGATATCGTCATTCGAATCTTTATGAATACCAGGCGCAGACTCTATGTTATAATACTCACAAAGATTGTTCTCCTGAAGAATCTCATAAATAGTTTTACAACCATAGCAGCAAAAAGATTTGTCATCGATCTGTAAGGTCTCTTCACAAACCTGACCGCAGTGATAACATTTTAGGGCCGTAGCTGGATGTTCTATTGTCATAGCGTCCTATTAACTTGTACATCAAAAATATTCCAACAACCTCCGATTGGAATTGACTACCATCAACTGAAAAAATGATTTATATCAGTTTTTTAATAGTGGGCTTATGTTAACCTACTGATCTTCAGATAAGAAGTCGAAAAATGGTCCAGAAGAATGCAGCTTACAGGAAGGACTTTCAACCGAAATTAGCTACTGATTTTAGATTGGAATGAACAAATGCAGTACTCTTAAAATTGTTAAACAGTCTTGTATTTCTTTGGGAGCCGCTGCAAAAGTTTATTTAGGAATTATTGAACATCACATTTCAAAAATTTGAAATACACTTGGTATTTTATTGGTCAGATCAGTTATCAACAAAGCACATAGTGACAATCGTTTGCATGGAATCGTTTTGCTCAGAATAGTATACAAAAAGTCTAAAAATCTAGAGTATACTCTTTTGTCCATTCATTTTATGACTGTATTAGCTTAAAATCTTCCATCTTTGAAAGATTTTACTGTGAGGAACTATGGTCAGAAATTTAAGTTTAACAAGTCTTGTTTTTTTTATTTTTTGTGTAACCTCTTCTTTTAGCCAAAGT
>DATCRE010000349.1:0-5305 GCA_036569145.1 Cyclobacteriaceae bacterium | reverse complement strand
TGTAGGAACAGTAACACAAGAAGTTTCAGTAGGAGGTCAATCTGAAATTAACGTTACGTTAAAAGCAGATGCTTCTACACTATCAGAAATTGTTGTTGTTGGTTATGGAACACAAGAGCGAAAAGATGTAACAGGAGCAGTAGCTACAGTAAAGAGTGAAGATTTCAACAAAGGAATTCTGAATTCTCCTGAGCAACTCATTCAGGGTAAAGTATCAGGTGTAAATGTAACATCTTCAAGTGGTGAGCCGGGAGCAACGCAATCAATTGTTATTCGTGGTCCGGGTGGCGTTAGAACAGGAAGCACACCATTGTTTGTTGTTGATGGAATGGCGCTTGATAATTCACCTACGGGTGGAACAACTAATCCTAATAATCCAGGTACTGGCGTATCGCCCAACCCTTTAAATTTTATTAACCCCCAGGATATTCAATCCATAACTGTTTTGAAAGATGCTTCTGCTACAGCTATATACGGATCACGCGGCGCCAATGGTGTTGTTATGATTACTACCAAGCGAGGCAAGTCAGGCAAATCTAGCATTACCTATTCGGGTAACATTGGTTTTTCTAAAATGGCGAGACCACTTAAAGTATTCAGTGCTGATGAATATAGAAAGCAAGTAGTCGCTACAGGTGGTACACTTGAAGATTCACTAGGCAATACTAATTGGCAGAAGGAAATATCAAGAACAGCCATGACTCAAAATCATAATCTTACAATGAGTGGTGGTGCAGAGAAATTGTCTTACTATGCTTCTTTAGGAATGCAGGATCAGGACGGTGTTATTAAGACCAGCAACATGAAACGTTACATAGGTCGCATCAATGTAACACAAAAGGTCTGGGGCGATCGGTTGAGTGTTGATGTAAATCTTAATGCGACCAGCACTATAAATAAGCGTCCGCCTACTGAAAGTGTTATTGGCGCTGCCATTACCATGAACCCTACTTACAAGGCTTATGATTCGAATGGAAAACCTCATCAGTTTGCCAATGCAACCAACCCACTCCGGATACTGGCATTAAACGAAGACATCACAACGATCAATCGCGTAATCGGAAATGTTTCTCCTTCATTAAAACTTTTTAAAGGATTAGTTTATAAGCTTAACTTCGGAATTGATAATTCAAATTCTGATAATGATATCGTTTCGCTACCAAGTGCCGCAGGACCTCTTCAACTTGGAAGGTTGGATTCATATTACAAGTCTAACAATAACAACCTTATTGAAAACTATCTCACCTATACATTTACAGCAAGTAATCATGATGTAACTGTGATGGCGGGTCATTCGTACCAACGATTCTTTATTAAGGGAAAGAATTTCAGCATTAATAAGTTTCCCGATGTAGGTGTTGATCCAATAGATAATCCAGGATATGGACAAGACCTTACATTCGTTAATAACCAGCCAGGTGGTTTCGCACAGAAAAACGAACTCCAATCTTTCTTTGGCAGAGTGAACTATGCTTTCAAAGATAAATACTTGTTCACAGCAACTGTTCGCGAAGATGGATCTACCAAGTTTGGTGCGAATAACAAGTATGGAACATTTCCATCATTTTCTGCCGGCTGGCGAATTTCAGAAGAAGACTTTATGAAGTCGCTTCCCATTAACAATCTGAAGTTGCGTGCGGGCTGGGGTCAGACCGGTAATCAGGAAATTCCAAACAAAAAAACACAGGCAAGTTTTACAACAATGATCTCAGCGGGGACGACATATCCGCTAGGGTCAGGTTCCTATCCGGCTGGCCTATATTATTCTCGCCTGGCAAATCCCGATCTTCAGTGGGAAGTTTCAACACAAACTGACGTAGGCCTTGAGTTTGAATTTCTTAATGGAGCGCTGTCAGGATCGGTCGATTACTTCAGAAAAGTATCAAGTGATATTCTTTTGGAACTAGTACCGGCTGACCCTGTTCAACCAGCACCTACCTATTGGACAAACGTTAAAGGTATGAAAATTACTAATAGTGGATTGGAAGCGGCGTTGAACTATCAGTACAGAGCATCAAATGGTTTTGCATTCAATATCGGCGGTAATGTAACGTTCATCCACAATGAAGTTACAGGCTCACCATACACTGTTATACCGTCGGGTACTGCGACAGGGTCAGGCTTAACATCAGCTACTATTAATGGCTATGTTAACGGCCAGCCTATCGGGACATTCTATTTGAGAAAGTTCCTTGGTATTGATGAAAACGGAATGAGCAAATATTATGACAAGGATGGAGATGGTGCCACTACGGATGCGGATCGCGTTTCAGCAGGAAGTGCACTGCCTAAGATTATGTATAACTTTAATGCAGGCGCATCATTCAAGGGTTTTGATCTGTCCATTAACTTCAATGGAGTTTCAGGAAATAAAATCTATGATAACACAGCTAATGCAAATTTTTATCGGGCAAAGATAGCCAAGGGTGTTAATACAACATCAGAAGCTACTCAATATCCAAATGAATCAACCAGTAATGCGGCTCAGGTTTCAACCCGCTATTTGAAAAATGGATCGTTTTTGCGTCTGAACAATGCAACGTTGGGTTATAATTTTTCGCCTGCCAAACTTGGTCTTGACAAATGGTTAACAGCGCTGCGTTTATCTGTTACCGGACAGAATCTGTTTGTGATTACAAAATATAATGGATACGATCCTGAAGTAAATATTGATCGGACAATCGCTGGCTCTAGCGCGATTTCCTATGGTATTGACTATCTGAGTTATCCTAAAGCGAGAACAGTAATGTTCGGCCTAAATGTTACATTTTAATTTTAAGAATGATTATGAAAAGAATACTATATGCGTTCATCTTTTTAATTGGTGCAGCAATCACCGAAGGATGTACCAATCTTCACGAAGAAGTGCTTGATGATAACCTAACGGCCAAACTTACGGATCAGCAAACAGCTGATGGTCTTATCGCACCAGCGTACGGACAAATGTTTACCGTGTTTACTCACACAAATTATTTTGCCATTCAGGAAATTTCAACAGACGAAGCCATATTACCATACCGTGGTGGTACAGATTGGGGTGATGGCGGCATTTACATCGCTATGCACCAGCATGTTTATAACAGCACAGATCCAAATCTCAAAAACACCTGGAATAACATTACGCATGGTCTGTCGGTTGCTGCTACAGCTATAGCTCAATTGCCGTCAGTTAATGTTGAATCAAGCAAGACTTATCTTGCTGAAGCACATGCTATGTATGGATTTTATTCCATGTTAACACTTGATTTGTTCGGTATTGTTTTCGTGAAAGAAAATGTTAATGACAGATCACAGATACTTCGCGGTGACGATGCAGTGGAGTTTATTAAATCAGAATTCTTAACAGCAGAACCTGATCTCTCAACTGATGTTGGCCCTGGTCGTATTACAAAAGCTGCTGTATGGGGATTGCTCGCCAGACTTTATCTTAATGCTGCTGTGTATCGCGACAGATATGCTGATACGTTCAACTTCACATCAGATGATATGGATCAGGTAATTTCGTATTGCAACAAAGTTATTAGCTCAGGACAATATCAATTGTCTGCAGATTATTTTGCGATATTCGGTAATGCCAATCACACTAACCAGGAATTAATTTTTGCACTTGATCAACGTCCTGATGTTCCGGGAAGTCATAATCGTATGGCGTACTTCTCATTATCTGGTGATCAGTTTCCGTTAGCGGCTTATCCTTCTGCCAATGGTACAGATGGTCCGGCGATTACTTCTGATTTTTATCAGACTTGGGTAGATGCTTATGGAGCAACTGATCCTGCTGCTATCGATCCACGATTCTACAAACATAATCTCGATACTACTGTAACATGTATCACAGCTGATGCTTATAATATTGATCGTGGTATATTACGTGGTCAGCAATACGGACTCATTCGTGTTAACGGTGCTTTTGTAAAGTGTGATGCAACAAACTACAAGGTTGCCAAGTTGTATAACACTACCCGTAACCGTCCTGATCTTCCGGTGAACTTTACGGAAAATGTAGACTTCACACAAGCCGGTAGCAACTACAGTAATGGCTATCGTGTAGAGAAATACGAATTCAGCAAGAGCTCAGATACAGGTAGAAATAAAGGAGAAGCTGATATCTCTCTTCTTCGCCTGGCTGATATTTATATGATGCGTGCTGAAGCCAGCCTTCGTAAAAGCAATGATGCTGCTTCTGCGCTTGCTGATGTAAACACAGTGCGTGCTGCGAGAACGCTAACAACACCAGCACCTGCATTAACTGAAATGAATCTTGACTTATTATTCCGTGAGCGTGGATTTGAATTCTATTGGGAAATGATGAGACGTACTGACATGATCCGCTTCGGAAAATATGAAGGTACATGGACAGAAAAAACAAACACTGATAAGCAAAAGAGAATTTTTCCTATCCCTCAAACGGCTATTGATGGTGCTTCAAAAATCCCTGGATATCTCGTTCAAAATCCAAGTTATTAATATAAGGTCAGCGAGTTAATCATAAGAAAGCTATGGTGTAAATTAGCCATAGCTTTTTTAGTTTAGCATGAATACAGAAACATTCAAAAATAAATCAATCATGTACCGTATCATTACACTTTGTGTTCTTCTCTTTTTTGTTTCCTCTTTAAAGGCACAGGAGTACACAGCTGCTTCTGTATTTGCTCATAATGATTATGTTCATCCTATTCCGTTTTATTCATCTTATTTTCTCCAGGCAGGTTTTATAGAAGCAGATATTTTTTTGAAAGGAGATGAGTTACTTGTAGCACATACAGCACCCGAGATAGATGAAGCTAATACACTGGAATCACTTTACTTGAATCCTGTTCAAAAGAACATTGTAAAGAATAGTGGTTATGCTTATGCAGATAAACAGCAGCAGCTAACATTGATGATTGATATTAAAACAGAAGGAGTTTCAACACTCTCGTTGTTGGTGAAGAAGTTAAATAAATATCCAAAATTGATTTCGTGTCCTACACTAAACATTGTTATCAGTGGTAACGTACCTTCGCCGGAACGATGGAAAGAATTCCCTGCCTTCATTGGGTTTGATGGGAGACCTAACGTGAACTACACAAAAGAACAACTGGCTCGTGTCAAAATGATCAGCACCGATTTCGGTAGTGTTTCACATTGGAATGGAAAAGGTATTCCTGTGCAGGAGGATCGGGATAAAATAGTTGCACTTCGTGATGCTGTGCATAGTCAGGGTAAAAAAATCAGATTCTGGGGTGCGCCTGATTTCACCAATGCATGGAGTAGGTTGATGGAGTTTAATATTGACATCATCGGCACAGACGATGTGCAGGGA
>DATCRE010000348.1:0-2593 GCA_036569145.1 Cyclobacteriaceae bacterium | reverse complement strand
GGTTTGATGAGAAGCTTGTTGATAAAAAAGGATTTGGTCTTACCACCATGCATGAACGTGCCAGCATGTTAAATGGTAGCTTTGACCTGGAGTCAGGTTCTGCTGGAACTATTATTGAAGTGCATATCCCCATAAAGCGATGAAGAAGATTAGATTGATATTGGCCGATGATCATCCATTGATTCGCGAAGGTTTCAGATCGTTATTGAGCAAGAGTGAATACTTTGAAATTGTGGCTGAAGCAGAGTCAGGCGTTGATCTTATCGAAAAAGCTTCTGAACATCACCCTGATATTGTATTGGTAGATATAACTATGCCACAGCTTAACGGATTGCAAGCTATTGAACGATTAAAAGAAATTGATTCGTCGTTGAAGTTTATCATTCTTTCCATGCACGAAGAACGTGAGTATGTTTTGCAGGCTATCAAAACCGGTGCGCAAGGTTATTTATTAAAGAATGTTGAAGGCGAAGAACTTGAACGTGCCATACGCACAGTAAATGACGGCGGTAAATACTATAGCGCTTTTGTTACACAGATTCTGGCCGAGTCTATCAGCAAGCCTGAAAACACAGTTGAAGCGGAAATAACATTGCGCGAGAAAGAAGTGTTGCAACGTGTGGCTAACGGGCAAAGCACCAAGCAGATTGCCAGTGAGCTAAACATCAGCATTCGTACGGTAGAGTCACATCGCATTAACTTACTGCGGAAACTTAAAGTCAATAACTCCGCAGAATTGATCAGAAAAGCAATCGAACTTAAAATTCTGAACGACTAATCAGGGAAAACCCTGATTAACCATATCGGTATAAAAACGATTCTCCTGCTGTACTTTCCCTGATCTGCACAGGCCATGAAGGGCCGTTTATTTGTACAAGGTATTAAACACAATGTACAATGAAGCAGATAGCAGCAGTGATCATCATAATGGCAGCGGGCCAATTAGCATTTAGTCAAACCAGAATCCAACCCGATCCAACGTATTCCGTCGGAAATTATAAACATCCAAACAAGGCATTATATGCCAAAGAGCATAACCTTAACAAATCGACTAAGCTCGAAACAGTTGAGGCGGCAGATAACAGCAATTACAAAACACCTTATTCAACAAAAAAAGTTAAGAAGGCCGCTGTAGTTGTAAGTTCAGATAAGAGCGCTTCCAGGGGATCATATAAACACCCTCAGGGATTATAAGATTTTGTAGTTTAGGTGATAGGTTTTAAGACCAGTCTCTGTTTGAGATTGGTCTTTTTGTTTTTAAAACATTACAGATTCTATAATCAATGTGTCAGGAACACATAAACACATACATTGACAGTTCCTGGTCATGACATGATGATGTTGAAGGAGGGAAGATGCGCTTGGGTGAAGAGAGGTGAAGCGGAACGTGAGATAACTTATCCACTCAACAAAAATTAATTTGCAGGTAGAAAAAGGTATGGCAGAATGAGGATGTTATCATAAAAAAAGGGTTTACATTTCTACAAACCCTTTTTTCTTTAGTAATCCGTTAGATTACTTCTTTTTCTTAGCCGCTTTTTTAGCAGACTTCTTAGCTACTTTTTTAGTGGCTGTTTTTTTCTTAGCAGCTTTCTTAGCTACTTTTTTCTTTGCTACTTTCTTTGCCATAGCGTTTTTTGATTTTTGTTTAAAAAATAAATCTGATGCAAGATAGAATAAATTTTTTTATCTGCGAAAAATATTTTATCGACAGAGGTTTAATGACATCATATCACGTTGAACTATCCTAACTTTTGCTGTTTGTTTCGCGAATCATCTTCACTGACATTAAACCAAGAATAACAATAACAGCAACGATAGCTATCCATATAATAATTCTACTGGTGAAAAATGTTTTAGACTCAACCGTTGTCTTAATTACAGGTATTTGTTGAACATGCTCTGCCTGAAGTATGGTTGTGTTTGAAGGTATACTATCTCTGAAGAATCCCAAATCGTATGATGGTGCCTCTAAATTTTTACCAAACCTGATCGTATACGAATCATTTTTCGTTAACCAGGCAATTATATATCTGTTTAGCTGGTAAGCTTTAGCACTTTCAACCATTAGCGATGGATTATCTTTATTCTCAATAACCATAAGAAGTTCTTGAGCCTTCAGGTTTGAAAAAGATAAGCTTGTTGCGTGTGTAGAGCTAAGCTCAACCTCATCAACAAATTCATTATAAGCTTCTCTTGTCGTCTTCTTTCCTTTTTTGTGAAGAAGAATCTTAGGTTCGTAAAGCGTAGCATTGCGCCTGTAGAAAGGTGCACCAGTGAGTTTCATTTCAATTTTATCGACAAAGCGCGGGTTGTTGAATTTAAAATGCACATACGTAGATTTTTCTTTTAAACTATCAACCGATGAAAACTGGAGGCCGGGCACCTCACTATACTTTCCAATCTCAGTTTGGGTATCATAGAATCCTGCTTTTATAATATTGAGAGGCGATGTAGTTGAATCTTCGATGTGAATAGCATAAAAAACATAGTTGCTTAGCGGAAAGTCAACGATCTTAACCTCACTTGTTCCTGTTGAGTTGTTAATAGACTCTAGCGTGAAATGTTGCTTTAGTGCGTACCACTGTTTTTT
>DATCRE010000347.1:0-4855 GCA_036569145.1 Cyclobacteriaceae bacterium | reverse complement strand
CCCTAATGTTAAGGCTATTCTTATCAATATCTTCGGTGGTATAGTTCGTTGCGACCGTGTAGCAAATGGTGTTGTTGAAGCATACAAAAAAATAGGTAATATCCGTGTCCCTATTATTGTTCGTTTACAAGGCACAAATGCCGAAGAGGGTGCTAAAATCATTGAGCAATCAGGCTTGAAAGTATCTTCAGCTATTGTATTGAAAGATGCTGCTCAAAAGGTGAAAGAAGTTCTGGCTTAATACCGGATTTCATAAGCTTTATAGGATTTTGTATATTTGATAAAATTACTCTCATCCAAATAGCCGTTAGATGAATAGACTATTGGTATTTACATTTTCGCTTATCACAATTCCGTTTATTCTGGATGCACAGAGTTTCTATGCTATTCGTAGAGACAGATCTCTAATCTTCACTGCTGGCACTGGTACGTCCTCATACTTTGGTGAACTGAAAGACAAAGGAAAAGTACTCGGTCCTAACCCAAGGGTTAACCTCAATTTTGGTCTTCAGTATTTCTTTACAAATCGTATTGCAGTCAGAACTGAAGTTGGCTGGTTCCAATTAGCAGGCAATGATGCATCTTCAGTTAACAAAGGCAGAAATTTATCCTTTACCTCAAATTGTTATGAAATAAATGCCGTTGGCATGGTTAATCTATTCCCAAATGGAACCAGATTTTATCAACGTGCACCTTATAACATTTATGCTTTTGCTGGAGTAGGGTATCTTCACATGAATCCTAAAGCTGAGTATGACGGAAAAAAATATGCTCTTCAACCATTGCGTACTGAAAATGTAAAATATAGTCGGGAACAGTTTGTAATTCCTTTTGGTTTGGGAGCCCGAATGAAAGTATCACCATTCTTTAACGTTGCTGTAGAAGGTGGGTGGCGTGTTACATTTACAGACTACATTGATGACGTTAGCACGCGCTATCCCGATAGATCCACATGGGATCCTAATTCAATTCGCTACAAGCTAACAGACAGAAGATCTGAGATCGGATTAGAAGATTGGCCCGCAGGTCACAAAAGAGGAAACCCTTCAAAAAACGACTCTTACTATTTGTTAACCGTTAAGCTTGAGTATTATTTACCTAACAACTTCATTTTTGGCAATAACAATTCAAGGAAACTATATAATCAGAAGCGAAAAACCTGGTATAAGAAAAGAAGAAGATAAAATATAAGTATCTGCTTAAGTCCCTTATTAAAAAAGCAATTGGTTTGAAAATCAATTGCTTTTTTTGTTTGAAGAATAATGCAATAAGTAATCAAATATTCTAAGAGCGAGATATTAGCGTAATCTTGTTTAGAATAAACTTTGAAAATTAAGGCAATAGTTGGTGGCCTTTGTTTGAATAAATCATTAGACCTGGCCAGTTATCTCTCCAGGGGGCTAGCTCTCCTCGGGTCGACTAAATACTCTTAGATTCCTTATCAAGAATTTCGTATCTGGAATAGTTGCTTTTAAATTCAGGAACCAACTCCTTCATTAACGCTACCATCTTTAATTCATTACGATCGTTGATGAGGTCATTAAATAGCTCAACGTATCGATCGATTTCCTGATAAGAATACTCTTGTACTTGGGCTATCATTATTTTATTATGGTGAGTTTCCAATGTATTTTCAGAGTTATTCAGCAACTCCTCGTATAACTTTTCACCTTCGCGTAGTCCTGTAAATACAATATCAATATCGCGACCCGGCTCAAGTCCTGATAGCAAAATCATCTTTCTTGCCAGATCATAAATTTTGACAGACTTACCCATATCAAATATAAAGATCTCTCCTCCTCTTCCCATGGAACCCGCCTCTAAAACAAGTTGACACGCTTCTGGTATTGTCATAAAGTAGCGTGTAATTTCTGGATGTGTAACCGTGATGGGGCCGCCATTTTCAATCTGCTTTTTGAACATCGGTATTACAGATCCATTTGATCCCAACACGTTACCAAAACGAGTTGTAACGAACAGCGTAGTATTTTTTCCAATTAATGAAAGATGATTGTTTAGCGACTGAACATAGATCTCGGCAATTCTTTTCGAGCAACCCATAACGTTTGTCGGGTTAACGGCTTTGTCCGTCGAGATCATAACAAACTTCCTGATCTTAAAATCAACACATAAATCAGCTAAAGTTTTTGTCCCGAGTATATTACACATTACTGCCTCCGAGGGATTACTCTCCATTACTGGCACGTGTTTATACGCTGCCGCATGAAATACAATCTCGGGGTGATGTTCTTCAAAAATAAAATAAACTCGTTCTCTGTTTGTAATATCTGCGAGATATGGAAATATGGGCACCCTCACATCCATTCGCTTTATCTCTTGTTCTAATTCATAGAGTGGTGACTCTGCCTGATCAATTAGAATAATCAACTCCGGATTATATTGAGTTACTTGCCTTACCAACTCACTTCCAATAGAACCTGCAGCACCTGTAATGCAAATTCTCTTGCCCCTGATTTCTTTTTCAACATTTATATTATCCAGCTTAATAGCTTCTCTTCCCAATAGATCTTCAATATGTATCTCTTTGATCTGATTGAGACTCAGCTCACCTTTTACCCATTTCTCTACAGGAGGGACAGCACGAACCCTTACTTGATTTTTTAAGCATAAGTCAACGAGTTCGTTCTTCTTCTCTACTGATAGATTCTTGACCGTTATAATTAGCTCGTCAACATTAAAATTGATAAGTAAATCTTCCAGCAATTCCGGGTTGGCTGTAAATATTTTGGAGCCGTCAAGTACCTTTCCTACCTTGTTTGCATCATTCTCTAAAAAACCAACCACTTTTGAAGTTCCTGCAGAGTCGATGACGTGTTTTGTAATTATGCCCGTTTGCCCCGCACCATAAATTAGAATATTAGAAGTTTTAAATATTCTTCTCTTATAAAATGAAAAGAAATATTTAACGAGGATTCGGTAATTGAATAGAAACAGGAATGAGGCAAGAAAAGAAATACAGATAACAGAATAGGGTACTACGTTAAGCTGGAAATTGTAATAATAAATTAAGTTGATGGAACAAACCAGTGCAAGATTCAGAACAAGCATAGAAAATATCCGCGCTCCATCCTGTAATCCTGTATAACGTATAATCCCTCTGTAGCTATTTGTCACAACTATTGAAAAAAATGCACAGAGAAGATTTACAAAGACCCCCAGCCAAAAATGATGAGAGATTATAGAGGGAAAAGAAAAATTAAAACGTAATAAATAGCCTATTATGGAAGATGCCACAATGAAGGATAAATCGATAACGATAATTATCCATCGAGGCAGAATTTTAAGTGTACGTATATACTTATTAATAATCACATTAAAGTGAATTACTTTTCTTTCTGTTAAGATAGGCTTTCCTTGCGCCAAGGAATCCACCAATCCCCAATAGAATTTCTATTCCAGTAATGGGTACGTCTGGGTCTCCACCGCTTGCCGGATCAACGGGTTGGCAATATCCTGCCATACACAAACCAATAGTGATTACTAGAAAACAAAAAAGACTTAAATAGGGCTTTCTAAACATGATTACTCTTTAGACACTTTAATATTCAATATTTTACCAGCGTGGTAAGCTCTAACAAAATACAAGCCAGAAGAGAGGCTACTCATATCAAAGGTACCTTTTTTAGTACCATTATCTTCATTTAACAATACTTCACCCAATTCTACACCGAAATTACTAAACATTTTAACGCTTCTAACATTATAAGCTGAAGGAAATTCAACATATAATTGTCCGTTTGTCGGATTAGGATAAACAGTCAAAATTGAAGGTTCATCGTCAATGCCAGTAACTACAGATGGAACATTTGCAATACAACCAAATGACACAACAAATCGATTTGAACCATAGCTTTTTGAATCTGATGTAACCTGAAAGTCGTAAGAACCCGCGGTTCTCATATCAATTGATTTATTCAAGAAATTATCCGTAAGCGTTAATGTTACATCAGCCGCAAATGAATCGAATTGAGAAAACTCAAGTTTATAGGTTCCTGTCGAACTAGTGACATCTAATCGTACACTCCTAGGGCAGCTCACGAGAGGCAATGAATTAATGGCCAGCTTAGTACCATCCGATAATACAGATGAAAGATTAAAGGTCGCATTAGTTAATTTCCATGCATCAACACGGCTATCGAAAGCCTCGGTGGCATCCGTTCTTAAATGAATTACTGTTTCGTCTCTATTAACAGAATTCTTCATCGTTATTCTCAGAATATTCTGAGGAGATGCCTGCCTTATAAAAGTAGTTTGTGTACCTGCAACCTTCACGTTTTCTGTAGCTATCAATGTAGGTGTAGAAATTGCTTTAACCCAAAATCCCTGCCCTGTAGAAATGTATTGACTTCCTCCGTTGGTTCCAGTTGTACCATTCCATGTAGCAAACACTGGGGTAGTCTGGCCGTTATCACGGATGTATATAGAACCATCGAGTCCTGCCTTAGTCCAACCTGACGAAGCATTCCAATCAATCGTCGAAGGATAAGGATTGCCGACCATATTCCATCCATCATTTGCCAGCGATCCTGTGGAAGTAAAGCTAACAGGTATAGTTGCACTGCCCTGGTTAACTACACCACTCAAATCCCATAAGGCTGAAGAAAGAATATTTCCCCTTACATAAATGGTATATCCAACTCCTTCCTGAAAGGTTTCTGTATTACTTGAACTTGGAAAGTTGACATAACCAACGTCTTGCGTACCTGAAGCAGCTTCGTTATATGAAAACATAGACTGCGTACTTGATCCACCACAACCTGTACAGGAAGAGTTGTTATTACCGGTAAAAGTT
Organism: Cyclobacteriaceae bacterium; assembly: GCA_036569145.1. GTDB lineage: Bacteria > Bacteroidota > Bacteroidia > Cytophagales > Cyclobacteriaceae > DATCRE01. The sequence continues at coordinate 42 of DATCRE010000347.1, read as the reverse complement.
CCTGTTACTGGTATTTCATTTTGGATATCAGAGACCGGTGCA
>DATCRE010000346.1:0-3766 GCA_036569145.1 Cyclobacteriaceae bacterium | reverse complement strand
AGGAAGACTAATTTTTGTTCCTGATGGTTTAATCGTTGATGATGATTGCTTCTGATATTCCTGTCGTCGTTGCTGACGTTGATTGGACGCTTCACGATAGTGATCATTTGTTACAGCAGGTTTATAATCACGAATGCCAAGATAAATGAAGAAGCATGCTGCCCCCAGAAAAAGATAAACGAAGGCACCATCAATAGACCATGATAAGGCAAGCACCAAAAGAAAAGCATAAGCAAAAATGAAGTAACGCTTCGCCCTGCTTTTGTCCTGGTTCGACTGATCTGCTGTTGCCATCAACCGAAGATACAATTATTAAATGTTAATTCATGAGAGAAGTGATCTCATTCACTTCAATACGAATATCATCTTCACCCACTTCATCAAAAGGATGTTCAAGGTGATCTTGTATATTGTCAAGACTTACAAGAATGAAGCTATAGAGAATTGGCATAACATACTCAAGGTCGGCGGAGAAGTCATGAAACGTACTGGCGAAATATGGGCCGTATATGATTGGGAAAACATAAATAAAAACTTTGCTGTAAGCACGAAGTGTGATTGGCGTTCGATAGACATGAATGATTTTCAGGTTATCGAAAGCAATGATCATCTTGCTCACATACTGACTTACGCGTGAGATCTCACCACTCTGTACCCCATATTGACGCAACTCCATAATGAGAACAGAAAGCTTTGAAAAATATCCATACATTTTATGTTCATTTGATTCAAGCTCGGTTTGAAGCTTTGATGTAAACATCGAACGCATAAGCACAGTCATTTCATTTACGAGAGTTCGCACGCGAATTGGTAAATCATTTTGTTTGTCGGTGGTCCAATCGCGGGTGGCATAATAAATGGCAATAGCGTGACCTTTAAAATCAGCAAGACGCTGCAACGCTACTTCTCTCCTATTGTAAGCTGAACCTATTGAAAAAACTACCGGAAAAACAATGGCCACACCCACCAGCATATCAGGAAACTTGGCGGTAAGTCCAAGGGCATAACAAGTATATGTTGAAATAACAGAGAGGGTGGTAATGATAATGGTTTTGTAATTTATAATCAGAAAAAAACTTCTAAGTACTCTTTTCATTTGTAGGGAATGTGGAATGTCTATAAACACGAAATTAAATAACAATTTGGTAATACATTGTTATTTATGCAAGCATTTGAGAACTGGCATCTCTTATAGAGCGGATATAAAAAAAGCCCTTTCGGGCTTTTACTTTATAATGTCTTTGTTGTGCATTTATTCATCTAGCATTTCAACTTCTACGCGCACATTTTTTTTGGCGTTTACACTATTCTTATCATAGAGTGGGCGTTTACCTCCCCATGCCTTTATTTCAAGTCGTGATGCATCAATGCCTTTTGAGATCAGGTATTCTTTGATAACCTGGGCGCGTTGTTCAGACAAATCAGCTGATGAACCAATGGATTCTTTTGCACCTGTAAGGCTGAAGAAATTTTTATCCGGTCCCAACGTAACAATCTTACCATGGTAGTTACCATTGGTGTGACCATGCAGCCTGATACGATACTTGGGATTCTCCTGCAGCATTTGCAGAAGATTGTTCAATTCAAATTTAGAATCAGGAAGCATGATGGCAGCATCATTATAGAAATATACATTATACAACGTGCTGATATCACCTTTTCTATAGCGGACTAAATCAAAATTAATAACAACGGTCGTACCCATCAGATCGACATAACTTTTTACAGTATCGGCCAATGGCACGGGGTAATTAATTTCGTTTTGAATTTTTCGATAACCGAATACATCACAAATTAATGTAAGTTGTCCTGACTTACTTTTAGGATCAGGCAGTAACAGGTATTCATTACCTTTTACTTTCATTATCGGCTTAGCTCTGTCTGTGTCAATTACCTGAACATCGCCATCAACAATACGATTATTGGTAGCATTGTATAAGCTTAAAAATACTTCGGTATTACCCAATGTCATGTGCGGATACTGTTTGATTTCTTCATTATCTGTCACATCACTATAATCATCAACAGGCTTCGTGGAGGCAGGGTCTGTAGCAACAACGGGTGTTTCTTTTTTAGGTTCTTCAGTGACGGGAGTTGTTTCAGGTTCTTTTTCTTTAACACTTATAGGGGTATCGATATCTCCGGGGACAACACGTACCCACGCATCAACAAATTTACCTGAACGGCGCGCACGCTCCATATTTTTCAATGACTCCTTAAGTGTTGTATAGTAGTTCAGATATACAAAGAAAAGATTACGGCTTGGATTGAAACCATAGCTCGCATTGTTTCCATTTTTATTGAGAGATTCAACAAATCGCTTGGCGTAATCTTCTTTTGTTTCAGAGTAGGCACCTACAACAACATAGTAACCCGGCGACAATTCACTGGTTGCTACCTGCGCTGAAACTTCACTGAGCAAACTGGTAAGGAGAAAACATAGTAACGCTAAAGTGTTCCTCATGTAAGAATTAAGGTTGATATTATCCAAATATTATTCAAAAAAATGGAATTTTCAACTTAATGTGCGCATTTAGCGCAAGGGTACTAACTTATGTAGTGTATGATTTCATTCGCTCCAACAGAAAGCCTGTTCCATATCCCCATAACTGAAGGAATGCCGAGGGTACTGACAGTATCGCAACCAATAAGTTCTTATTCACTACAAATGAATGAAGGAAGATCGCCATGAAATAGCACACATATACAGACGTGCCTATCGTAAACAATGTATTGCTGAAAATACCCGTAACAGGTACACTAAAAAAGCCCGCTATAAAAAAGGTCGGAAACCAATGTGTAAGTTTTATTTCTTCAGGATGTGAGCGTCCAACAAGCGCTCTGCCTTTACCAAAGTTATAAACCTGGTTGTGAAACTGCTTGAAATTAGTTCTCCTCTTGTGATATACATAGGCATCTGGAATAAGACCGACTTTAAATCCACCTTTCTTCATGCGAATGCTGAACTCAATATCTTCTGCGAAGCGATCGAATTTAAATCCAGAGGTAACTTCAAATACCCGACGTGAAATACCCATGTTGAAGCTCCGCGGCTGAAACCAGCCCACATGTTTCTTACCTCCACGAATGCCTCCTGTTGTTAATACCGATGCCATTGTATAACCCATGGCACGTTGTATTGGTGTGAAGTTTTCATGCGCTTTATCAGGACCACCCCAGGCATCCCAATGATTTTGCTGAAGTGATTTTTCTACAGCCTCAAGGTATGTTGGTGGAATGATACAATCAGAGTCAAACACAACAAAGTATTCGCCTTGTGCATGTTGATATCCAAAATTACGACTTGGTCCCGGACCCGAGTTGGGCTTATAGAAATACTGAATGGTTAATATATCGCGGTAACGATCAACAACGTCGTTGCAGCGAATGGATGAACCATCTTCAACAATAATTACTTCAAAACTTTTTACTGTTTGTGCCACGAGGCTGCTTAATAATTCGTCCACTTCCTGCGGCCTGTTGTAAACGGGTATGATGATGGAAAATTTGGGAAGCACTCGTTGGGTTAGGTTAATAGTCTGTGGTCATTAGTCAATGGTCGATAGTCCATAGTAAACGTCATCAGCAATTAGTCATTAGTAATCAGTCATCATTGCTGAGACCTGCCCGTTCAATGACAAGATAATTTTTTCTGGCGGCTGTTTGGCGGGCGAGAAGTTCGGCTATGAAGCCGGTAAGAAAAAATTGTACACCGACAATAACAGCTACAAGCGCTAAATAGAAAGCCGGCTGATCAGCAATCTCT
>DATCRE010000345.1:0-9248 GCA_036569145.1 Cyclobacteriaceae bacterium | reverse complement strand
CAATATATGGGGCAATACATTTATTGATGCTCTTGGCCATAAAGCCGTGTCCCTCTTTTTTGTTTTAAGTGGTTTTCTCATCACGTATCTGCTGCTTGTTGAAAAACAGAAAACAGGCACCATACGAATCAAGAACTTTTACTTACGCAGAATTTTAAGAATCTGGCCTCTTTACTTTTTGATTGTTGCTGTATGTCTTTTTCTTCTGCCCTATGTATTTGATTTGTCAACCTTGCACATAGATCGTTCTAAAAACTTTGCGCTAACGGCAGTATTATTATTTCTGGTGCTTCCAAACGTAGCTCGATTAGTAAATCGTCAATTAGTTGGTGGAAACCAGTTATGGTCTATTGGCGTTGAGGAACAGTTTTATATTATTTGGCCTGTTGCAGTCCGTATGTTTATAAAAAGACTGCCGCAATTTCTCATCAGTTTTATTTTGATCAAGCTGGTAATTACTATCGGACTGCAGATAGCTTCCAGTCATTCTTCCTCTCTGTTACTAAGCAAAATTTATCAGTTCTGGGTACTCTTAAAAATCGAACAAATGACAATTGGTGCGTTAGGTGCCTGGGTGCTCTTCCATCAGAAAGAAAACATCCTCAAAGTTCTATACTCGAAGCCAGTTTGGATCACAAGTGTTCTCGCTGCCCTGGCTTTAATGGTTATTCATTATGATCATTGGTCAATTAACTACATTGAGGCATTCATATTCTTATCGCTGATTATGAATTTAAGCACTAACAAAGATTTTCCCATAACACTTGAATATCCATGGCTAGGTTCTTTAGGCAATATTGCCTACGGCATTTACATGTATCATACGATATGCATCACAGCTTGTCTCTTCACATTACGAGCCTTGTCACTGGATAAAATTAATTTTACTGCATTCAACCTGGCACTTTATACTTCTTCTATTTTGCTTACTATTGGCATAGCTTATTTGTCATACAACCTTTTTGAGAAGCCATTCCTGAATCTTAAAGAGAAGTTTATGCTCGTGAAGAGCGGCAGGAAAAATTAATTATCAATTTGTCGATGTGCAGATGTGCAATTGACGACCTGGAACTACTTAAATTACACATTGATAATCTGTTTATTAATAACAAAAAAGCCTCGCAGTGCGAGGCTTTTTCTTATAATTCTGATTCGAAATATTAAGCTGATTTAAGTGCTTCGGCACCTGCCACAATTTCAAGAATTTCTTTTGTAATAGCTGCCTGACGTGTACGGTTGTATGAAAGTTTGAGCTCTTTCAACAATTCACCAGCATTGTCCGTTGCTTTATCCATTGCCGTCATACGAGCACCATTTTCAGAAGCGTTAGAATCTAATAAGGCTTTGAACAATTGTACTTTCAATGATTTTGGAATAAGACCAGTTATGATTTCATTTTGATCAGGCTGATAAATATAATCTACCTCTACTGCTTTTGTGCTTTCAGCTTTTGGTGGAAGTATAGGCAGCATCTGTTCAACACGTAAAATCTGTGTTGCTACGTTTTTAAATTCATTATACACTACTTCAACCTTGTCATAATGACCAGCCTTGAATTCGTTTATAATATATTCAGCAACATCAGAAGCTTTTGCAAAGGTCAGATCCTGAAATAAGTTTACATACTCGTTTATTACCGTAACTTTCTTCTTGCCGAAGAAATCACTGGCTTTACGGCCTACGGGTAATACACTTACATCTCCACGATTGAATTGATCCTGATACTTATCAGCAATTAATTTGTTAACGCCTTTAAAAACGTTACTATTAAAAGAACCACAAAGGCCACGATCAGAGCTGATCGCTACTATAAGAATCTTTTTTTCTTCACGTACCTGGCTGTACCAGTTGTCGGTATCACCGTCGGTTTGTGCTGCAGAAAGATTAGTAAGAATAGCTGAAAGTTTTTGCGCGAAAGGACGCATTTGAGTTATTCTCTCCTGTGACTTACGCAATTTAGCAGCCGCCACCATTTTCATGGCTTTGGTTATCTGCTGCGTAGAAATCACGGAGCTAATTCTGTTCTTTACTTCTTTTAAATTTGGCATAGAATCAATGTGTCAAATTTCAATTATCAATGTGTAAATGAGTCGATGTGCAGATTATTATGTCAATCTGCGCATCGACTCATTGATAATTTGCAAATCAATTAATTATACTTTGCAGCTAAGTCAGTCGCTACAGACTTAATTGTAGCAACGTCAGCATCTTCAAACTTACCAGCACGAAGATTAGCTAATACGTTACTGTGTGCATTGCGCATGAGGTCTAAGAAATCTCTTTCAAATTCTTTAACCTTCGCAACATTCACTTTATCCATAAAGCCACGGGTTGAAGCTGTGATAATAGCCACCTGCTCTTCAACTGATACAGGAGAGAACTGAGCCTGCTTTAATATTTCAAGGTTACGACGACCACGCTCGATCGTAAGTTTAGTAGCAGCATCTAGGTCAGAACCAAATTTTGCGAACGCTTCAAGTTCACGGAACTGAGCCTGATCAAGCTTTAATGTACCAGCAACTTTCTTCATTGATTTGATCTGAGCAGAACCACCCACTCTTGATACCGAGATACCTACGTTAATGGCAGGACGAATACCAGAGTTGAACAAGTTAGTTTCAAGGAAGATCTGACCATCTGTAATCGAAATTACGTTGGTAGGAATATATGCAGAAACGTCACCAGCTTGTGTTTCGATAATTGGAAGTGCTGTAAGTGAACCACCACCTTTTACCAAATGCTTGATAGAAGCAGGAAGGTCATTCATGTTTTTAGCGATGCCATCATTGTTGATGATTTTAGCAGCTCTCTCAAGCAAGCGAGAGTGAAGATAGAATACATCACCAGGATAAGCTTCACGTCCCGGAGGTCTTCTTAATAAAAGAGAAACTTCGCGGTATGATACAGCCTGCTTAGATAAGTCATCATAAACAACCAATGCAGGACGACCGGTATCGCGGAAGAATTCGCCAATAGCCGCACCTGTAAATGGAGCAAAGAATTGCATAGGAGCCGGATCAGAGGCTGAAGCGGCAACAATAACAGTATAAGCGAGGGCACCAGCTTTCTCTAACGCAGCCGCAACACCAGCTACTGTGGAATTTTTCTGACCGATAGCTACATAGATACAGAATACAGGCTTGCCTTCATCATAAAATTCTTTTTGGTTGATGATCGCATCAATCGCCACAGCAGTCTTACCTGTCTGACGGTCACCGATGATCAACTCACGCTGACCACGGCCGATTGGAATCATCGAGTCGATAGCTTTGATACCTGTTTGAAGAGGTTCGTTTACAGGTTGACGGAAAATTACACCAGGAGCTTTACGTTCCAATGGCATTTCATACAGATCACCGCTGATAGGACCTTTTCCATCGATAGGATTTCCAAGTGTATCAACAACGCGACCTAACATTCCATCACCTACTTTTACTGAGGCAATTTTACCAGTGCGTTTTACTGTATCGCCTTCGTGAGTTCCTTTAGAATCCCCGAATAATACGGCACCAACGTTATCTTCTTCAAGGTTAAGCACCATGGCCTTAAGTCCGTTTTCGAACTCAATCAACTCACCAGCCTGAGCTTGTGTTAGTCCATAAATGCGGGCTACACCGTCACCCACGGTAAGTACAGTACCTACTTCTTCTAATTGAGCGTCGGTACGTGATTGTGAAAGTTGTTCGCGTAAAATCGCTGATACTTCTTCCGGTCTGATCTCTGCCATTTTATCGTTAGTCGTTAATTATTTTACTATATATTTTATCTGAGAGAATTAAAATTCTTTTATGTATGGGTTCTCGTTGAATTTTACTTTCAACGTTTTCAGTTTGCTCTTAATGGAAGCATCAATCTGCTTATCCCCTACATTAAGAATAAATCCTCCAATTAAATCCTTGTCTACTTTTTGTGTCAGCTCAACCTGACCTTTGTCAGATAGTGTTCTGGCAATAGCTTCAATTTCTGCTTTCAGTTTTGCATCAAGCGGCGAAGCTGTTGTTACAGATGCTTTACCTATGTTTTTATAGCTATTGTATGCGTTGTGAAATTCCTTTGCAATTGCAGGTAAAAGTGGCTCACGATTCTTCTTTGTAATGATGTCGAAGATTGACATTGAAAGCGGGCTAACCTTTCCCTTGAAAAGACTTGTAAGAATATCTCTTTTCTTGTCGTGTCTTATCACAGGACTCTTGAGCATTAATGCGAAAGCATGATTCTCAGCGCATACTTTCGAAAAAAGTTGCATATCCTGATCTACTTTGTCTAAAGCATTCTGTTCAACAGCAAGATCAAGCAGTGATTTTACGTAACGCGATGCTACACGAATATCTGCCATGATCTTAGTTAAGCTTTAATTCTTTGATATAACCTGATACAAGTTCATTCTGAGCTTTGTCGTCAGCGAGGTTTTTCTTCATGAGCTTCTCAGCAACTTCAATAGAGAAAGAAGCAACCTGAGCTTTAACATCACGAAGAGCAGCTTGTTTCTCTATGTTGATGGCAAAGCGTGCATCGTCAATAATTTTATCAGCACTTTTTTTAGCATCAGCCTGGGCTTCTTCCTTCAGACGGTTTGCAACTTCACGTGCCTCACGCAACATTTTATCGCGTTCTTCACGAGCTTCTTTTAAAAGTTTTTCGTTGTCAGATTTAAGTTGAGCCATTTCACGGCGTGCGTTCTCAGCCGTATCAAGCGCACTTTGAATAGAAGTTTCTCTTTCCTTCAAAGAACTAAGAATTGGCTTCCAAGCCAGTTTACCTAAAAGGAAAACAAGCGCCAAGAAGATAATTGCTTGCCAAATGATAAGTCCAACGCCTGGTGTTAGTAAGTCAAATCCCATATTATATTTTTAAAAATCATCTAAATTTCAAAAGAAAGAACTTGTCCGGCCTAATGCCTAAGACAAGTTCTTTGAAGCAATTTAGCTCTTGAACGAAATCAACAAGCAAATTACAAGTGCAAACAGCGCAGCAACCTCAATAAGAGCGGCGATGATCAACATGGCACCTTGGATCTTACCAGAAGCTTCTGGCTGACGAGCCATACCTTCCATAGCAGAACCACCAATTTTACCAATACCAATACCAGCGCCAATTGCAGCCAGACCAGCACCGATACCAGCGCCCATGATTGCGTAGCTGATGTCCAATAAAAGTGCTAACGACATAGTTTTAATTATTAAAGTGAAACAAACCCCAGAGCCTAATGCCCAGGGGAAATCTTAAATATCTATTAATGATGATCGTGATCTGCGATAGCCATACCAATGTATAACGAAGAGAACAACGTAAATACATAAGCCTGAATACCGGCCACTAACAACTCAATCAAATTTATAAAGAGTACAATGGTGCTGGATACAATTCCAACCGCTACACTCTGGAAAATAAATGCCAGACATATTAAACTAAGCAATACAATGTGACCTGCCGTAATCGCCACAAAAAGACGAATAGTAAGTGAGATAGGTTTTGTGAAGATTCCGATGATTTCTACAGGGAGAATTACCAAACGCAGTGGAAGTGGCACGCCCGGAGTCCAGAAGATGTGACCCCAATAACCTTTGTTACCTTTTACATTGGTAATGATAAATGTGAATACGGCAAGCGTAAGTGTTACCGCGATGTTACCGGTAAGGTTACCTGAACCTGGAACCAAACCTAACATGTTGCCGAACAAGATGAAGAAGAAAAGAGTAAGCATGTAAGGCAAGAACTTGTGATAGTGATGCCCGATGTTTGGCTTCACAATTTCATCGCGAACAAAGATGATAATCGGTTCGAAGAATGATTGAATTCCTTTTGGCGCTTTACCAGCATTATTTTTAGCACCTCTTGCAACAGACGTAAATACTAATAATAGTAACACAGCCGTAATAAGAAGCATGGCTACGTTTTTAGTGATCGAAAGATCCAACACATAAGCCTCGTGATTTCCAGCTATTGAAATGTGATTATGTTCTAATGCGTATCCGTTGTACTCAACAACGTTGTGGTGCTCATCATAAAAATGACTGGATGAAAATACATCAAGACCTTTTTCGGAAGAATATAGAATTATTGGTAAGTGGATTGTGCCATAGTGACCGTCCCAAAGGTGCCATATATGATCGTCAAGAACGTGGTGGATGATCACCTCGCTTGCATTGAATGCTTCAGGCTTTGCTTCGTGAGTTTGTTCGTGTTGTTGACCCCCTTCCTGGTGCTCCTGACCTTTAGAAAAATTTAAGGTCCCAAATACAAAAAAGAATGACAGGACTAACGAAAACGGGCTGATTCTATTGAAAAACGATCGCATTTGGGCTTTATAATAGGTTTTTTAAATCCGACCGCAAAGGTATTAATTATACGGAGTGAAAAAAATCCTTGTAAAAATTTTTGACTTCCAATCCGGCTCATTTTGATGTGCCGCCCAACACATCAAAAGCCTTCACTGCTGCTGATTTATTTTGCGGTATAGAAATAGAATCTCAAGGATCGTAAATATAAAGTAGAGCATCATGAAAAAGACAACATTGGGGGTTGCTCCTGCCCTATCTGATGTAATCATAAAAAAAGCATAGCCTCCGTAGCCCATTAATTTCACAGCCATCATAAATAAGTATAACTGAACAAAAATATCAGGTTTGTTCACTCTATATAAGTATCCATAAATGACTCCGGTTGCGAACGTGAGAAATATGACCGTTTGATACAGGAAAGTGGGCTTTACAATATTGAAGCTATGGCTTACAAGTTCAACCAATCCGATGGATGCTCCGGCGCATATCAGCAGCACAATAATAAAACGTATCAATTCTCTTACTTATTAATAGATCTATAAAGCTGAACCATCATTCCTGCAAAAGCAAGAAAGCCCAGTAACAGCATGAATACAGGAAATTTGAAAGACAAGTAATTATCTAGCAGATGCCCTAACCAACCGAACACAGCTATCGCGGCCAGCAATTGTATTGCCAGCCCACTGTACTTCATAAAATTATTGTCGTCAGATTGATTTAGCTTCTTCTTGTCTTGGGAGGGAGGCTGTGGGTCGTTCGCTAAGCCCATTTTCTGATATTTTTATTTCTTTCGTAGCTGCGCCCATTTTGCATCCGCCATTAAATACGGCGCCTGGTTCAACCACCAGCTTACTGGTTATTATATCTCCATTAATAATGGCAGTCGCTTTTAAAACCAATAATTCGGCAATTTCAAGTCTGCCCTTTACTTCACCTTCAATGTCAGCATTCTGAGCAATGATATTACCCTGAACATGCGATGAGTTTCCTAACGCAACTTTAGATTTAGATTTCACATTACCGGCAACCTTACCTTCTATGCGAATGTTACCGTAGGTTTCAATATTGCCTTCAAGGTAAGTACCCTTACCAATATTGTTACTTGAATTGCTAATCTCTTCTGCTACTCGTTTTTGTTCTTTAGAGGTAAACATGACAGTATAGTTTAAAAAGTGACAAATTCTTCTGGGTTAAGGGAGTTACCGTTGTGCCATAACTCTAAATGCAAATGTGGCCCATCTGTAAGTTCACCGCTGTTTCCAACGATTGAGATTATCTCCCCTGCGTTAACAAAAGTACCAACTTTTTTTAAGAGTTCCGCATTGTGCTTGTAGACTGACACAAGGCTACCGCGATGTTGCACCATAATAACATAACCGGAGTCTTGTGTCCATGATGAAAAGACAACCGTGCCATCAGCTATACACTTTACTGGTTCGTTCGTCTTAGTGACAACATCTACGCCAAAGTGTCCTTTTTTAACGTCGTAATGATCAGATACAAAACCTGTGAGCGGTGTGAAGAAGAATGTCTCCTGCAACTCACGGTATTTCACATTGGTTAACGTTATGAGAGATAAATCTGATTTTTCAAAATCTTTTCTGAAAGCTGAATCCGTTGGTGACACATTAAGGCTGGTTGGCTTGGCCGCTGTTTTGGCGCCATCTGTATAACTTTTATCTGTATTATTATTCAACAGTGAAGTATCGCCGCTAAGCACACGCTGAAAGTTAGCGATGAACTGATCTTTACGATCAACTTCTATAGATAATGAATCAACTTTGGTGGCTAACTCCAGCAACCTTTTGTTGTTTTCCATCTGCGCATGTTTGGGATCAAACCATCTGGCAAGCACAGTCTTCACCAAAAAGAGGCTGAGCACAAACATGACCGTAAAAAATATTACTGAAAAAAGGATTATTTTCGAATAGGTAAATCCGGCACTTGTCTTCTCCGCAAAATTCTCTTCGTTGCGGATGATGAGCTGATACCGGGTGGTGAGCCAGTTTGATAATGTCTTCTTTGGTTTCAATATTTTTCCGCTTTATTCGTACAAAATTAGATATTCTATAAAATAATAATATGGAATGTGTGATTTTTACGTTTTGACTCCATGAATTGCTTTTCCGTGAGAAAAAGAATTGTTTATCTGTTTTGCCCTTTCGTGATGCTCTTTGCATGTTCATCAGAGAATACATCATGGTTGGGACAAACATACAATAATGTTACTGCGCATTATAATGGATATTTCTATTCTCGCGAAGAGATTGCCAAGATAGAGCAGACAATATTGAAAAGCAGAACAGACGATTATAATCGCATCCTGAAACTTTTTGCAAGCCCTGATTCTGTCGTTGCCAAAGGTTATGATAAAGAAGCACAGGAAGCCATTAAGATGGCATCACTTGCCATACAGCGACATCCACATAGCAAATGGGTTGATGATGCTTACATCTTGGTAGGCAAGGCAAGGCTTTACACATTAGATTGGGGCAATGCCATACAAACTTTTAAATATGTAAATACAAAAAGCAAAGATCCCAATGCAAAGCACCAGGCTATCATTCAACTGATACGCACCTTTGTTGAGCATCAGGAATATAATAATGCTCAGGCCGCTATTGACTATCTCTTAAAAGAAGATCTCAACAAGACCAACTTCAAGAATTTCTATCTTGAAAAAGCTTATTACCATCAGGTGCGCGAAGACTATGATAATATGGTTCGCAGTCTTACTAAGGCCGATCCGTTTTTAAAAAAGAAAGACAGACGCGGCCGGATTTATTTCATCATCGGACAGGTTTATCAGAAGCTGGGTTTCGAATCTGAAGCTTACAATTATTATCGTAAATGCCTTAATACAAATCCTGAGTATGAAGTTGACTTCTATGCTCGTCTTTATCTTGCACAGGTAGCGGAAATTTCACGCAGCCGTAGTCTTAACGCCGCACGTAAGTCATTCAAGAA
>DATCRE010000344.1:0-3715 GCA_036569145.1 Cyclobacteriaceae bacterium | reverse complement strand
AAATTTTTTATGTGCCAGAAGACCGAGCTGAGAAGCTGCGGGTGAAATATTTTTTACAAAAAAAGCATTTGGATGCTTAATCACATTCTTGCACTTCTCCGATCCGTCTCCAAAAAAAAGAACTTTTCTTTCATCCAGATACTCTAAAAAACTGGTTTCGTCAATAATTTTTGCTTCAACAGATTGCCTTATACTCAATTCATGATCAGACACCAAGCAATAAACTTCCATTCTTCTGGCATCAATCATGGGACATAAAAAAGAATGTTCTATTGTTACGTTACTCATTTGAAAAGCTAACAACTCTAATGTACTAACAGAGATGAATGGAATATTTAATGCATAGCACAGTCCTTTAGCCGTAGATGTACTAATTCGTAAGCCTGTGTAGGAACCTGGCCCTGATGTTACGACAACTGCTTTCAACTGCTCTATCTCAATTCCTGCAAGTTTCTTTACATCATCAATCAACACAGCAAGTTTTGTTGCTGCAGACTGGTCGATGTGAGTTTCAGCAGTTGCCACTAGCTTATCATCATCATGAAGGGCAACAGAGCAAACGGGAGTAGATGTTTCGAGGCTAAGAATTAACGCCATTATTTTGCGGACAGAATTTTTTTGTACTCTTCTTCATTGTTCAGCAAACGACCTGCTTCCAGTACTGCTTTATCTTTACCTAGTGAGACTAATGCCTGGCCTTCGGCAAGCGCATAATGAAATGCGATCTGTTGTTCTAGCACTTCAGAGATTTCTATTTTAAAACGAGTAAGATCAGTTGTTTTATTTGCTTCGATTTTGTTTTTCAATTGTGACAGTTGATTTTCAAGTTCTGGATAATATTTTTCCTGCTTGGCAGATTTTATTAACTGGTCAACATCTTTTTCAAGCGAGGATGAGTATGTAAACTTTTGTTCTTTCATCCAATGTGTAAATTTTTCGTACTCTTTATCCGAAATCTTAAATGATTTAAGATCAGGCATAGTTGGATTTTCAGAACAGTATTTTGATGCGTACTCAAACGTAAGACCTGAATTAATTAGTGCAACCGTGATTGTTCCTAAATATTCATCTTGAATTAAAATATCAGGATCAAGACCTCCACCATCAAAAACTTTTCGGCCATTTTTTGTTTTAAATTCTGCACGTAAAGAGTCTGCTATTTTATTTACTGTGCCATCTTCTTTTCGATGTGTATAATCGAGTTCCTGAATACATCTGCCGCTTGGGATATAATACTTTGCAGTTGTTACTTTTAACTGGGCATCATAGGCCAGTTGTCTAGTGGTTTGCACAAGTCCTTTTCCAAAAGTTCTTTTGCCAACTAATACAGCGCGATCGTAATCTTGTAGTGAGCCTGCTACAATTTCAGATGCTGATGCACTGCCTTCACTCGTTAAAACCGCTAGTGGTATTTCGCTATCAAGAGGGGCATCAAGCGTGTTATAGCTTTTATTCCAATCGCTTACTTTACCTTTTGTAGAAACTACTTCGCGCCCTTTCGGAATAAATAAGTTGACAATATTCACAGCTTCCTGCAAGAGTCCTCCAGGATTATCTCGTAAGTCCAGAATTAATTTTTTTGCTCCTTTCTCTTTTAAATCGAAAATGGCATCATACATTTCTCGCGAGGCTCCCGGCGTAAAGTCATCTAACTTAATATAGCCAATGCCAGGTTCTGCCATTCCAAAATAGGCAATGTTACTAACACTGATTTTTTCGCGCTTTATTTTATAGGTGACATCATCTTTCTGTCCGTAGCGATGAACTTTAACTTCAACTTCTGTTTTGGGTTGGCCTTTCAAGAGTAGACTAACATCAATGGTTGGATTTCCTTTTACACTTTTTCCATCAACCGAAATCAGTTCATCCCCTACTTTGATACCGGTTTTATAGGCAGGAAAATCTTTATAAGGATGAGTAACAACTATTTTCTTATTCACAATTCCGATCAATGCACCGATGCCACCGTATTGACCTGTTGTGGTAATTCTGAATGACTCCATTTCATCCTCTGGAATATAAGCCGTGTATGGATCGAGAGATTCAAGCATGCCATCGATGCCTTTCTTTACAAGTTTTTGAGGATCTACTTCATCAACATAGTATGCATTAACTTCTTTAAAGAGTGTTGCAAAAATATCAAGGCTTTTGGCGATCTCGAAATATTTTTCGACAGGACCGCGAAATGCAAAACATGCCACAGCTACTGCCAGAAGCGAAACTGTCCATTTAATTTTTCTTCGCATGACCTAATTGTTTAAGCGTTCTCACCAACTTTTCCTGAATCTGCTCAAATTCAAGAATCTCTTTAGCAGTATAAATATACGCAATCAGCAATTTTGTTGAACTCGAAACTTCGGCTTTATTAAGACGATAGGCTTCCCGGATTCGGCGCTTGATGAGGTTTCGATCTACCGCGCGTTTAAAATTTCTGGTGGGAACAGATATCAGAATCTGATGGAATAATTGCTCCTGATTAGGATTATCTTTTTGAATTACCTTGAATGGGTACAAATAAAAAGAGGAACCCTTTGAAAAGAGTTCCTGAATATCTTTTTCACTATTAAGTCGTTCTTCCTTTCGGAAAGTATACTTCCCCATGAGATTAAATTAATGAATCTCTTTCAGGGGAAACTAACCCAAAAGCGATTATTTATGCTTTAATGTTTTTTCGTCAGAAACAGTAAGTTTCTTTCTGCCTTTCTTTCTGCGAGAAGATAATACGCGACGACCGTTGGCCGTTGCCATTCTTTCACGGAAACCATGCTTATTTTTTCTTTTCCTTTTTGAAGGCTGGAATGTACGTTTCATTGCTCTATCAGTTTACCCTAAAAACAAAGGGGCTGCAAATATAGACACGTTTTGTGAAAATCCAATCTGACAGATTTGAATTTCTGAATACAAAGTTCTGGCTTAGGCCTTCAGATCTTCCAAAACCTGCCTGGATTGCTGTAATTCAAGCCTGGGGCCATATTGCGAAACTACTTTGGAAGATGCCAATGAAGCCAATTTTCCTGCTTCGGCGTAGCTATGCCCGTTTGCAATTGCATAAATAAAGGCTCCAGCAAACATATCGCCAGCACCGTTACTATCCACAGCTCTCACTTTGTAGGGTTCTATATTAATAAATGTGTCACCATCATAAATGAGTGCGCCATTGGCGCCAAGGGTAATTGCAAATCTCTTTGCTACCTTTTTTAGTCCTTCTTTCGCTTCAGACAATGTATTGACACCGCACAATGTCAATGCTTCTTCTTCATTACAAAAGAGAAGGTCAACGCTTGCGCCAATAATTTCATCAAACTGCTTTGAGAAATATTTTACCATGTTTGGATCAGACAAGGTAAGCGATGTTAAAACTTTATGTTTTTCAGCAAGTCTCTTTGCTTCTTTCATTGCCTCCAGCCCTTTTGGACTAGCCACTAAATATCCTTCCAGGTATATGTAGGTTGAATTTTTGATAGCTTCTTCATCAAGATGTTCTGGTGATAGATTTGAACTCACTCCCAAAAAGGTGTTCATGGTACGATCAGCATCTGGTGTAGTCATAACAAGACACTTGCCTGTAATGCCATCAGGTAGTGTTTCATTACTCCATGTGCTATCAACTCCGTTACGTTTTAAATCTGCCAGAAAAAACTTGCCCAACTCGTCGTTTGAAACCAGGAATGAATAAAAACTTTTTCCACCAAACTGACTCACAGCAATCATAGTG
>DATCRE010000343.1:0-2266 GCA_036569145.1 Cyclobacteriaceae bacterium | reverse complement strand
GTGTGGTGGAAACTAATCTGTACGCTGAATATTATATTAAACGCTTTATTACTGCCCGACGAGTAATTTCTCAGCTTTAGGTATTAGATTTTCAGGTTTTTCCAGTTATGCACATAACAAGGTTCTATGTACATTAGCACCTGTCTTTATATAAACCTAAACTGATTAAGAATGTCAACCCGAAGAAAATTCTTAAAGTTATCGGCATTGGGTGCTTCTGTTTTAGCTATGCCTAAATCATTTGCATCATCTCAAGCAACCGTTAATAAACCCATTGTGCTTTCAACCTGGAACTTTGGTATGGCAGCTAATGTAGAGGCCTGGAAAGTTTTGACTGCTGGTGGACGAGCATTGGATGCTGTTGAAGCAGGTGCTAAAGTTCCTGAGGCTGATCCCAAAGAGACCTCCGTTGGATTAGGTGGTTTGCCAGATCGCGATGGCATTGTTACACTGGATTCCTGTATCATGGATGAATTTGGAAACTGTGGCTCGGTGGCTTTTCTTCAGGACATAGTTCATCCTGTTTCAGTAGCGCGCCTGGTTATGGAAAAGACGCCGCACGTTATGTTAGTTGGTGAAGGTGCTTTACAATTTGCGCTGGCCAACGGCTTCAAAAAGGAAAAACTGCTTACGGAAGAATCTGAAAAAGCGTGGAAGGAGTGGACAAAGAAATCGGAGTATAAGCCCATTGTTAATATTGAAAATCATGATACCATTGGCATCATTGCTCTTGATGCAAATGGAAATCTTTCAGGAGCGTGTACAACCAGTGGCATGGCTTACAAAATGCATGGCAGGGTTGGCGATTCACCCATCATAGGTGCAGGGTTGTATGTGGATAATGAGATAGGTGCTGCTACTGCGACTGGGGTTGGTGAAGAAGTTATTAAGATTGTAGGTTGCCATCTTGTTGTTGAATTGATGCGTCAGGGACACGCACCACAAGAAGCCTGCAAGCTTGCTGTTGAACGCATTCTGCATAAAAATCCTAAGCGGGCAAAAGAAGTGCAGGTAGGTTTTCTGGCGTTGAACAAAAAAGGTGAGTACGGCGCTTATTGCTTGCAAAAAGGATTTACTTATGCTGTGCATGATAACACAACCAATAAACTTTTCGATTCTAAAAGTAATTTCTAATGACTGTTGAAATTGTTACTTATAATATTGATTCCGCTGTAAAAGCACAGACGGGTGGAGCTGATCGTATTGGACTTTGTGATAATCCGGGAGACGGTGGTACTACACCATCGTATGGAACGATTCAGCAAGTTCGTCAATTGCTGAGTATAGATGTATTCGTTATGATCAGACCTCGTGGAGGTGACTTCAATTATTCTATTGAAGAATTTCACGCTATGAGAAACGACATTGAAGCTTGCAAACGACTTAGCGTCGATGGCATTGTGCTTGGTATTGTAAACCCGGATGGTACCATAGATAAAAAGCGTTGCAAAAAACTGATTGAACTCGCAAGACCGTTGAAAGTTACCTGTCATCGAGCATTTGATATGACACGCGATCCGTTTGAAGCTTTGGAAGATTGCATTGAAGTTGGCTTCGATAGAATATTAACTTCAGGTCAACAGGCACAAGCTCTTGCTGGTGCAACACTGATAGGAGAGTTGATCAAAAAAGCAGATGGTCGTATTGCTCTAATGCCAGGCTCTGGTGTGAATGAAAATACGGTTACCGAAATTGTGAAGCAGACGGGTACTAAAGAAATACATTTTTCTGCCACAGCTTTCCGCGAAAGCGCTATGGTTTTTAGAAATCCTTCTATTGCCGGTATGGGTTCTGATGAAGGTTCGGAATTTAAACTGCGTACCGTTGATCCTGATCGCGTGAAAAAAATCAGGGCATTGGCTGAGGCGAAATAGACAAATAGTTGTTACAGTAAATTGAATGAAACTCAGTTAAAAATTGAATGAAACTTTCTTAACTTTGTGTTAGTTTATTTAAAACTATGGCAAAGCCTATTAAAGAAACACCTGTTTTGACTGGTAAAGATGCTGTAGCATTTGTTGATAAGATGAAAGCTGCTAGTCTTTCTACCGTTAATGCTAAAGAGAGGGCAAGAATTCGTCAGAATTTTGCCAAGATGCAAGCCATTGCTAAGTTCTAATGCCTTTTCCAGACGGGTCGAGTCTAATCCGACTGACTCAAGATTACCAATTTAAGCTCTTCGATTGCGGCGATTCAGATTTGAATGATTTTTTGATCAACGATTCTAAGTCCTATCTGCGGAAACTACTAGCAGTCACATATATTC
>DATCRE010000342.1:0-10257 GCA_036569145.1 Cyclobacteriaceae bacterium | reverse complement strand
GTTGCACTGTTAGGATCTTTTATTATGGTCAATACATTTAGTGACACAAGCTTTCAATTGTATTTTGCGGATGCTTCAGAATCAATAACGTATCTCGATATTTTTTCATCGCTCATCAAATCAGCTTTCTTTGGATTTGCTATGGGCATAGTAGGCAGTTATGCAGGCTATCACTCTGAGAAAGGAACAACAGGAGTTGGCAAGGCTGCCAACACTGCAGTTGTTGTATCGATGATTTTCATTTTCATTATTGATCTCATCACACTTCAGTTTTTGAACTTCTTACGTTGATGCAAACCCGTGAACAAACCATAGAATCAAAACCTGTCTCCACCGGCAATAAGGTGATAGAGATACGAAACCTTCAAAAAAAATTTGGCGATCGGGTTGTGCTTAAAGATGTAAACCTTGATCTGTATGAACGTGAGAATCTTGTGGTCATTGGAAAATCAGGCACTGGAAAATCCGTGTTGATTAAATGTATCGTCGGATTACTTGTTCCAGATGGTGGTGAGATTAATGTTTTAGGATATAATGTTCCAACGCTATCACCAACACAGCTTAACGAATTGAGACTGCAAGTTGGGTTTTCATTTCAGGGCAGTGCATTGTATGACTCCATGACCATACGTGAAAATCTTGAATTTCCATTGAAAAGAAATCTTGGGATTTATGATCGCAAGCAACTAAATGAGCTGGTAACTACAGCATTGGAAGAAGTAGGACTTGAACATACAGCCGATCAGGCACCTGCTGAACTTTCTGGTGGAATGAAAAAACGAATAGGCATAGCAAGAACACTTATTCTCAAACCTAAAATTATGTTATATGACGAACCAACATCAGGGCTTGATCCCGTCACTGCTATTGAGATCAACGAACTGATTTTAAATGTACGCGATAAACATAATACAGCATCCATCATCATCACGCATGACATAAGCAGCGCACGTCAAACATCGGACAGGATCATAGCACTCTTTAACGGTGAAAGTAATATACAGGGAACATTTGATGAACTCAAAAACACAGAAGACCCTGAACTCAAACACTTTTTTAATTATTAGTATTATGGAAAATCAAACGACAAGTCAGAATATAAAATTGGGAGCCTTCGTGGCAGGTGGCATACTCCTCTTTCTAACAATATTATTTTATTTAGGAAAAGAGGATAACGTTTTTAACAAAACATTTATAGTATCGGCTGTTTTTAAAAATGTAGAAGGCCTGAAGCAAGGTGATAATGTATGGCTTTCGGGTGTGAAGATTGGTACGGTAAAGCACGTTCAAATTGTTTCCGAAGGAAAAGTCGTTGTAAATCTTTCATTGAAAGATAAACAGAATGAGTTCATCAAGAAGAATGCAACTGCCTTCATAGGTTCCGATGGTTTGGTTGGCAATAAGATTGTTGTTATACGTCCGGGCACTGTTGCCCAGATTATAAATGACTATGATACTATTAATGCTTTCTCACCTACCGATACGCAAGAGCTTATCAATATTGCCAGAGATGTAGGCAACAATGCCCGCTCCATTACAGATGACCTTAAACTTATCTCTGAAAGATTAAATAAAGGTGAAGGAGTTTTTGGCGAGCTGCTTCACGATGGACCTATTTCAGCCGATCTTCGCCAGGCTGTAACTTCTTTTAAAGCTACCGGTGAAAGAACAAGCAAGCTTGCTGATGATGCTAATGCGCTTCTCACAAAAATAAATAGCGGCGAAGGACTGGTGACAAAATTAATATCTGATACTGCTTACGCCAATTCGTTTGAAACAACCTTAAAAAATATCGGCAAGGCGGGACAGAATACTAAAAAGATGTCTGAAGATCTTCAAGCCATCGTTTCAAAAATGAATGATCACAATAATGCCATTGGTGTGTTATTAACTGACTCTGCTTTTGCAAACAAACTAAAAGGTACTATGGATAATGCACAAAAGGCATCGGTTAAACTGGATGAAAATATGGAAGCTCTCAAACATAATTTTCTTTTGAGAGGATATTTCAGAAAACAAAAGAAAAACGCAGGCACTAATTAATAACGACAGACTTTAATCATTTTTACTGTGCCAGATAACCACCATCAATTCTGAGCGATGCTCCTGTAGTAAATGAACTATCGTCAGAAGCCAGGAAGATAAATGCGTTGGCAATTTCTTTCACAGTGCCCAGTCTGTTCATCGGGTGAAGCCCAATGATTCGATGTTTCGTTTTGTCATCATCATTAATTCCATTTTTAGTAAGCATGGGTGTATCAATAAAACCAGGACAAATAGAATTAACACGAATACCATTTGCTGCATATTCAAGCGCTGCTGTTTTGGTAAGACCAATAACACCATGCTTGGCGGCCACATAAGCTGCTGAATTAGCAAAACCAACATAACCCAGAATAGACGACATATTTATAATAGCACCACTCTTTTGTAATACCATTTGCGCTAATTCATATTTCATACAATTAAATATGCCGGTAAGATTAACATGTATAGTGTAGTTCCACTCTTCTTCACTCATATCACTTATTCGTTGCGACTCCCATGACACACCGGCGTTGTTTAGCGCTATATCAATAGTTCCAAAAGTTTCCACAACAGCATTCACGGCAGTTTTAATTTGTTCAGACGATGCAACATCACATTCAATGAAGAAAGATTTTTCGTTTTCCGCTTTCAGTTCTTTCATTGTTTCATCAACAGCTACTGACTTAATATCAGCAATAACAACACTTGCACCTTCCTCAACGGCAGCAATAGCACAGGCCTTACCAATTCCAGATAAGCCACCTGTAATAAATACGATTTTATTCTCAAGCTTCTTCATGGCACAAAATGTTAAATGTGTTTTGTATGTTAATTTCCACCAGTAATAATGGCTTGGGTTTAAAATTAAGTAAGGGCATTAGATAGTAATTTTACTTTTCTAATGCCCTTAACAAAAATTGAAATTGAAAAATTTAATATGGAACAGAGCCTGTGTTAGGTCCCATAAAATCGCCCCAATACGTAGTGGAGCTATCGTAATAATGAGAATTGGTTTCAGGCCAATGATCTTTATCAAAACCTGGTGCATTTTTTAATGTCTCTTTATCCTGATCCAGAATAAAAGCTTCTTTTTCAGGATCAACCTGTAGTAATGAAAAAGGAACGGCAAAATACTTTTCACCTATACCTAGAAATCCACCTAATTCAATTACTACATATTCTATTCTTCCCTGAGTTATATCAATCATAATATCCTCAATCGTACCGAGACGTTCTTTATATGTATTAAAGACTTTATCTCCAATAATAGAAGACGCTGTTAAAAATCTTAACGGGCTATTCGAACGTGAACCTTCGTGATTGATGCCTGTAAGATTATCTGAATCAAATTTGGTCTTGCTCATAATGATTGTTGTTAATTTTTGAATTGAAATATTTCTGGTCTTTCTATTCAATAACCCCAAACATGATGCCGATATTGATGGAGTCACCGATTGTAGAGAATGATCATTGAGTTATGCCTGATTCCACGTTATTACCCTGCGTGTTGAATAAAATCCACACTCTCTGCAGATAATTATTTTAAAAATCATTCACAGCTCATTTTTATAAATGGCAGGTTTTTTCTTGTTGTGCTTGCGTCAGGTTATGGGAAGAGTGATAAAAAAAGAAAATGATTGTAATGATAATGTTGCCACATCAACTAAAAGCTGGTATGACATTTTTTAAAGATTTTGCATTGCTGCTTAAAAACACATTCAACCAATGGAGTGCCCGCGATCCATTTAATAACAGTATTATCATTGCGTATTATACAATCTTCTCCCTTCCCGGCCTTCTGGTTATCATCATAAATATCGCCGGATATTTCTTTGACAAAAGTGTAGTGACCACTGACATTACCAATGAAATTCAAGCTATGATTGGTGGTGATACGGCTAAAGATGTGCAGGCTATTATTATAAAAGCGACTGAACACAAGGGTACTGTTCTGGCATCAATTCTTGGTGTAAGCACACTTATCTTTGGAGCTACGGGTGTGTTCTATCAACTGCAACAAATGTTAAATAAAATATGGGAAACAAAACCAAAAACTACTTCAACTAAAAAAATTGTTGTTCTTATTATGAACAGGCTTTTTTCACTCGGACTTGTTTTAGCTGTAGGTTTTCTGATGTTAGTCTCACTTCTTATCTCTACTGCGCTTAATGCATTAAGCAATTGGGTCACAAGTCATTTGTCATTTTCTGTAGATGTGATTTTCAAAATAACGGATATTATTATTTCTATCAGCGCTATTACGCTTCTGTTCGCAGCCATTTTTAAGTTCTTGCCCGACACAAAAATTCGTTGGAAAAATGTCTGGCCTGGAGCACTCTTAACAGCCATCTTGTTTGTAATTGCTCAATATTTACTTGGACTGTATTTTGGCAAGAGTAATCCAGGTACTACCTATGGCGCTGCAGGATCTATCATCTTAATTATGCTATGGGTGTCATATACGGGATTGATACTGCTCTTTGGTGCAGAGTTTACACATGAATATAATATCTATTGCAACAAAAACTCTCAAAAGAATAATGAGTTAAAAGTTAATCATTGAATGACTACTTAATTTTTATTCCTTGACAGGGTGATATTTTCTTCCTTTCATGCACATATCATAAATGCTTATTACATTAGACTAAAACATGGAAATTATGATGACGCTGGAAGTGCCCGTCTTAATAAACACTGTTGCTGAACGAGAAGAATTTTTCATTAAGTTATACAAACAGGTTTTTCCTGGTGTAGCAGAGTTCATCAGCAAGCGTAATGGAACCCTGACTGACGCGAAGGATATCTTTCAGGATGCACTGGTAATCTTCTATGAAAAAATGCTGGATGGAAAGCTTGAAGGGATTTCGCAGGAAGCTTATTTGTTTGGCATCACTAAACATTTGTGGCTGCGAAAATTCAAACATGACAAGAAAAATATTTCGTTGAGTGATTTTGAATCTGCCATTACTATACCTGAAGATTACTTTCCGGAAGTACGATCAAATGTATTGCTGAAGTTCCTTGAACAAACAGGTAAAAAATGCATGGAGCTTTTAACGGCATTCTATTACCACAAACAGTCGATGCAGAAAATAACACGTGGGTTTGGATATACTTCCGAGCGATCGACTACTGTGCAGAAGTATAAGTGCATGGAAAAAATAAGAGATAAGATAACCGAGAAATCATTGCACTATGAGGACTTCATTGAATAATATTAAAGAAACTGAAGACTTTATATTTAAAGTCATGAAGCCAGAAGAAACGCTTTTGTTTCGCGTTAAATTAATTCTCAATCCCGTATTGCAAATTCAGCTGTCTCTTCAGCGCAAAGTTTATGACTTGATCCGTTTGTACGGAAGACAGAATCTGAAATCCGAGATTATTTCTGTTCAGGAAAAAATTTTCAGTACCGCCGAGTTTAATGACGAAATCGACCAACTCTTTTTAAAACCTTAGTATATGAACAAACATGCAAGCGTTATTCCCATGGTAATTGATAGCAGCAGCCATGGAGAAAGAGCCTATGATATTTACAGTCTGTTGTTAAAAGAAAGAATTATTTTTCTTGGCACAGCGGTAACAGATGCATCCGCTAATCTCATCGTAGCACAATTGTTATATCTCAATAGCATGGACCAGAAAAAAGATATTAACCTATATATAAACAGTCCGGGTGGAAATGTTTATGCAGGCCTGGCTATATATGATGCCATGCAAATGATACAGGCGCCAGTGTGCACATACGCTGTTGGCATCACTGCCAGCATGGGCACAGGACTACTCGTTAGCGGCAGAAAAGGAAAACGATATGCATTGCCTCATGCAACCATTCACATGCATCCCACGAGTGGTGGCGCACAAGGCTATACTGAAGATGTGAGAATCTCTACACGAGAACAAGAACGAATTCAAACTCAACTATTTCATCTCATCGGAAAACACACAGGTCATTCCTGGAAAGAGATAGAAGAATATTTTCTTCGCGACAGATTTATGAATGCTGTTGAAGCAAAAGAATTAGGATTGATTGATGAAGTGCTTGGCGATACCAGCAATGTTGTTATGTTGCACCATCCAATCATGGATGTAAATCTTGTTGGTGAGATTAAAAAGTTAAACCAAACTATTCACTAAACTTTTTCAGTATAAGTATCAAAAATGTTCCTGGCTTTCTCATCTGATACTTCCAGGTACCATTTGTTAGCAGGCATAACAGAAATTACAGGCCCTAGTTTACATCTGTCAGTACATCCTGTTTTAATAACCTGAACATGCGGACGAAGATGCCTGGTCTTCACTTCCGACTTTAACATTTTATAAAGATACTTGCCTCCACGCTTCTTACATTTGCTACCGCAGCATGTGTAAAAAATGCAGTCGGGTGCTTGTGATAACTTCTTGTGCATGTTTCAATTTTAATCCGTTAACAGAATGCGTTTCAATAAATAATAAAAATCGTATTGACCTTACTTTACAATCATCTAACTGATTTTTGAGCTCCGCATTTATCAGACATTGATCATATAAAATTATTGTATGTCTTAAATCATTCAAACATTTACTGCACTTATTATAAAAATGCATTGCTCAGGTTAATTGCATCTTTCATTACACCTCACCTTCGTTAATCTCTTTTTGGACTAACATTGCTTTAATGCCAAAGTATAAAGACACCCAAATAGTATATGAAAACCAGAAAAGATATAATAAGACAAGCCTCCATCTTTTACATTCAATGGATTGGTTGATCCCAGAGTGATGCCTGACTACGTTAGAAGAGTTACTAAGAAATATGTAGTAACCACAAAGACACAAAGAACACTAAGAGTCACTAAGAAAATATAAAACCTTTGTGATCCTTTGTGCTCTTTGTGCCTTAGTGGTTATCATTCATTCTTTATCACCAAAGATCAGGCTTCAAAAAGAAGAACAGCAGCGTAAACGCTACAAAAAGAAAAACCAACACGATGTTAGAGGTTGGAACGGACTCGCTTTTAGAATAGCCTAAGCAAAGGCGGAGAAAATTTTCAAATGTATGTCGCATAATTAGAGGGTTTTTGCAATTATGCGAATATAGAAAATCAGGAGCAATTATTCATATCAAAGACCTTTTAAACATCTTGAAAAGATGCTTGACCCGCTCACTTCCACTTTTTAACGGTCACTATTGCTCATTAATCGTAGCCCGGTTGTTGCAACCGCAACATGATATTAAATTTAGTATACATCATACTACGCATTATGAAAGCTGATACAAAAATTGCTGACGTTACAAGTCTCGTAAAGGTGTTGAGAGATTGTTCAAAAATATGTCGTAGCCTGCCAACATCACCCGCGCTTGACGTTGCAAGAGAACATGAACTACCCGATGTACCTAAATTAATCAGATTAGTAAATGACTGTGCTGCCAGCTGCGATATTGCAATATTATTGATTGAACGTAAATCACATATTGTAGTAGACTTCCTTCAAGTATGCGAAGAGCTAACAATGGAGTGCGCGTGGGAATGCAGCAAGTATGGTTTTGAGATCTGCAAAGAATGCTCACAAGCCTGCGAGCTGGTTGCAAAAAACTGTCTGCCTTATCTCACGCAGGAAGATTCAATCTGAATAACTCGTACATTAAAATCATTTCCAGACACAAACCTTTCATCACTGTTTTCAAATTCCATTTATGCCTGGAAATGATTTTACTGACAAATTATCTCAAAATACTCAGAAATGTTGTTCCGAGATTATCAGCAATTATTTTTCTATACTTAACACTCTTACGATAGTTGAGTGTTAGAAATTCATTCCACAACACATCCCAATCTGATTGCTTCGACATAACAAAAGCCAGTTCATCAGCTTCACCAAAATTTATATTCTGTCTTTTTACAGGCATATTTTTACGCGTTGCATCTACATACTCTGTAAAATCCAAAATGGTAAACACCTTTGGGTTGGTGCTTATTTTCTTCAGAATATCAGCTCCATTAGAGCCATAGTTAATAACAAGGCCAGGCAAGTAGTCTTTCTTTATTTTTTCTATATGCTTCAGATGCGTGCTTCCACCGATCACTTCTGCTGAATATCCATCCAGCTTTTCGGAGATGTCACTTGCACCAGCAATACTCGGAGCATTTTTATGCGTTAACAAAACAACAGGATTTGAAAGAAACGGAGGTGTGAATTTGAGAATTTTCTTTCGCTCATTCGTAATGGTAACATTGGTTACACCCAGTATGTCTTTAGTATCTTGTACAACTTTTAAGAATTGTGTAAACACAGGTTCCTTGCCCGCATAGTTGACCGTGATCTTCTTGTTGTAATGCGTTTGAACATAATCAACGAAGTCATTCATAATATCAACACAAGCGCCTTTAATTTTTCCAGCTTCAGAATAGATCAAGCCAGGTTGTTCATAATAAACGACAGTGAGTGTGCCAGCTCCGGCAGCTTTTATAGTTGCCCAGCTTTCGCCTTGATACTTTTGGCAATAGCCGATCGTGGTAAATAAGAATAGCAACAGCGTTATCCGCAGATTCTTCATCATAAAAAAACAGGTTAGGTTACAGACGAAGATAACGTTTACTTTCAAATGTGAAAGGAGTAGGAATTCCTTCAACATGAATTTTTTTACGCAAACGATATAAGTGCTTTCCAGGCGAATGTGATTGAGTTATCTGAATTGATCGTTGTCAATCTCTTTCGTAAAACTTAACTCCTCTGGCCAGTTTATTAATTGACTTTGCGAGCCGATCAATTTTTGTCTCTTCGCGCTTTGCAGAATAAATCCATTGAATGTAATATTTCTGTTCGCTCTCTGAGATGGATTTGAAAAACTTCAATGCAATAGGTTCGTCTTCTAAACAAAGTAACATTTCTTCAGGCACTACAAGCGGTTCAGTATCCGGATAGAGAATGACATGAACGAGGTCGCCTTCATTCTTTTTTATATGCTTTCGTATTTCAGCTTTTACGGGAAGCATCACATTACCATCGCCCATGGGCATGAGATGATATTTTTTTATTTCATAGCCATCGATAGTTCCTCTTACCTTCCTCCAGCCAAAAGGTGCGTTCTTGTCCTTAGAAAAATCAGGCAGGCGGGCATACGTCCAGCCACCTTTGCCTTGAAATTTTTCGAGACGATATTTTTTATCAATCAGCGGCTTCATATTAATAATCAGGAGAAATTATAGACATAAAAATTAGGACTATTTGATAACCTTGCTCGAGATTATGACGTCTAACCATTAATAATTCTAATCGAAATTAATAAGTTGCTTATAACTAACCTATCATGAAACATCTATTTCTCACAACTCTTATGTTCGTTTTCATTCTCAGCGTTGCAGCACAACAACTGTATATGCCTCGAAATATAAAACAAGCTTATAAAAAAGAAACACGCTCTCCTGATGGCATGCCTGGAAAAAAATACTGGCAGAACAGAGGTCGTTATACGATTACTGTTACAGCCATGCCACCCGATAAAAATATACAGGGCGAAGAACAGATTACATATTTCAACAATGGCCCTGATACAGTGCGTAATCCCGTCATCAAATTATTTCTGAATATTCACAAGCCTGGTGCACCCAGAAACTTCGGAGCAGGTAGCGACTACCTGACATCAGGTATACATATCGATGCCGTTACATTTAATGGTACTAATGTTGATTGGAAAGATAATCCTTCCGCATTTACATGGCAGCCATTTCGTCTCCCCAAGCCATTGCCTCCTCACGATTCCATCAAGGTAACATTCAAATGGCATTATGAAGTATCCAAGCAGAGCAACCGTGAAGGGATGATTGACTCAACAACCTATTTCCTGGCGTACTTCTATCCACGCTTTGCAGTGTTGGATGATTATAATGGATGGGACAGAATGAACTTCATGGACTCGCATGAATTCTATAGCGACTTCAATGACTATACTGTTACCGTTAACGTCCCAAAAAATTATGTTGTCTTCGGAACAGGAACACTTCAGCATCCGGAGAATTTACTGCAACCAGAAATTCTGCAGCGCTATACTAAATCATTCATCTCTGATGAAACAATTCATGTTGCTACAAAAGAGGAATTGAAAGCTAAAAAAGTAACAACACAAAACGATATTAACAGCTGGCAGTTTAAAGCAACCAATATTCCCGATATGACCTTTGGTCTCAGTGATCATTTTATCTGGGATGCCGCCAGCGTTGTTGTTGACGATGCCACAAAAAGAAGAGC
>DATCRE010000341.1:0-2664 GCA_036569145.1 Cyclobacteriaceae bacterium | reverse complement strand
AGAATAATGGAAGTGCCTAAAGAATTTATTAAAATGAATTCAGGTGATGGAGTACTTAACGCAAATTGCATATCTGAAAACAAACTATCCCACCACTCATTTCCCGTAATAGATGATATTCCATTTTCAATCAAAAATGATGAGGCGCTTACGCCAACTGATACCATAAATATCCATGGTAGAATTTTAGTGTTTTGACGAGAGTAAAATTGAAATGTATCCTTTAAGATGTCAGCATTGGTTTTAATCTGTGTAAAATTTACAAGCTCATTGGTTCTTGGTTGGAGCTTGGTTTCTTTTAACGGAAATTTAAATCCGCTTCTTGATTTAAGCCACGGGTAAACTACAAAATATCCAATGATAAATGCGGCTGATAATATGATGAGTAAGAGTTTGAAAAAAGTAGGAGCATCGGTATAGCGTGTTAAGAAACTTTCAATAATCGCTGCCAAAACAAAAACGGGAGTTATACCGAGCATAAGCTTTAATGAACGGATACCAGAAAGCTGAAGAGATTGTAACCGTGAATATGTTCCGGGAAATATTAATCCACTGGCGAGTGTAAGTCCCGCGCCCCCGGCCAGGATGATGGAAGAAATTTCGAGAGTGCCATGGAGCCAGATACTTAAGGAAGATTCAATGAATAATCCATGCGCTATAAAATAATATTGAAAACAGCCTACCATAATACCATTATACAGCAGACTGCCCAGCGTACCTATGCCTATGAATATTCCCAATACATACGTTCGAAATGCAACCATCAAATTGTTGAACGTAATGCCGAGGAACATATCAACTTGATGGCTTTGTTTGTATACTGCCATCGGATCACCTTTTTGTATATTCTGCTCACTCATGGATACATAACTCTCCCCCAGAATAGTACTCACAAATTGTGGATCTTTATAAGAAGAGAAAACACCAATGGAAAAAGAGAGCAAAAAAACCAAAAGAGAAATGAGAAGTTCGCGCCTTGAATAAAGTATTATTTGCGGCAGCTCTTCTAACCAGAATAATTTAAACTGATTGGTTTTTTCTTTTTTGTGACTGTAAATGATGGAGAAATACTGACGTGCTATTTTGTTCAGGTAAACTCTGACAGACCGGTTCGGATAGTAGGTTCTTGAGTAGGAGAGATCATCAACAACCTGGATAAATAAATTGCTAAGTTTTTCTGGTTCTTTTACGTGACTCTCTAAAAGTGTTTCAGCTTCCTGCCACTTTTCTTTATTTTGCGCTATGAATCGGGTTTCTTTCATTTAGCTTTGAAAGTATTGCTTTAAAATGGAAAAATGAAGAACATTGAAATTATAACTTCTCAAAATGTTACTTTACAGTATGAGCTTGCTTCTCTAAGGGAGCGCATACTTGCTTTTGTGTTAGATACAATTTGTGTGGTTATTTCACTGTCTATATTAACAGCCGTTCTTGGTGGTGTTTTTGGGAACTCAAGTGTGGCCGGATCAATTTTGTTGTTTCTTTTAATTTGCATTTTTAGTCTTTACTCATTGGCGTTTGAATTTTTTAACAAGGGCAGGAGCATTGGAAAAATGGCCATGAAAATCCAGGTAATAAAAGTGGTTGGCGGCCAGGCAACGTTTTCTGATTATGCTGCACGTTGGGTTTTCAGATTGATAGATATTTATTTCTCTCTTGGAGGAATTGCATCAATATTAATTATGTCGTCGCCCAAGGCTCAGCGTATTGGTGATTTAATAGCTGGTACAGCTGTTGTAAAAACTGTACCCAAAGTGAACATCGATCTTGATGATCTTCTCAACATACACAAAACCAATAAATACATTCCTAAGTATCAGCAAGCAAAAAAACTGCAGGAACGAGATGCGTTACTTATAAAGACTACACTCGAACGTTATCGCAAGTTTAGGAACGATTCACATGTTGAAGCGATAACATTATTATCACAACGTGTACAGGAGATATTAGCAATTGACCACATTGCCGAAGAGCATACAGTTTTTCTACAAACTATTCTGCAGGATTACGTGATTTTAAGTCGTTAGGTCATTAGTTAATTAGTCATTAGTCAGTGGGAATAGACGACAAAGATAGCCTAATGACCAATTACTGATGACTAATTCCTAATAACTAAATGTATCGTTGAATCTAATCCTTTAAATGCCCATCCAGAGTTTCTGAGTCTAGAACATCTATCTGATCAGGATATTTTGGATTCGGTCCATAGGAATTTGTTCCGTCATCACTACCTTGAAATAGTAAGAAGAAACCGTAGAATGGAATAATCTGCATCCAGCCGCTTCTGTCAATGTCATGACATCTTTTCGCTCCTTGAGCCCATAAGAACCATAACATGGGAATAAACATTAGAACTCCAATTGTTGCGCCGATACCAGAAGTATCAGAAGAGTCTATGAGCGCAAGGGCTGCAATATAAAAAACAATGTGAATGAGGATTGATAACCCGTACTCCATTCTGCGGATTCGGCCATTGAAAGAAAAAGGATTCTTGAACATACCAGACTTTTAGTTAACTATAGATAAAATTTTTTAAAAGTAACAAATTAAGCTATTGGGAAAAAATGCTTTTTAAATCAGAATCATACGCCAACAGCATTAGTTAAAAGTAAGTAGTAAGAATATTCAGCTTTGAAGTGCGATGAATGTTAACCTTGCGCCGAT
>DATCRE010000340.1:0-5739 GCA_036569145.1 Cyclobacteriaceae bacterium | reverse complement strand
GTTCGTAATAAGGAAATTGGATTTGTGTTTCAGACATTCAATCTTTTACCGCGTGCTTCTGCCTTAGAGAATGTAGCGCTGCCACTTGTTTATGCAGGCTATGGCAAGTCTGAACGAACCGACATGGCTATGGCTGCTCTTGAAAATGTAAATCTGGCAGACCGATATCATCACAAACCCAATGAGCTTTCGGGTGGACAGCGCCAGCGTGTAGCTATTGCCCGCGCGCTTGTTAATAATCCATCCATCATCCTGGCCGATGAGCCTACCGGTAACCTCGATACCAAAACATCTTATGACATCATGGGTCTTTTCCAGGAACTTCATGATAAGGGAAATACTATCATCATGGTAACACACGAAGATGATATTGCCCACTACTCACATCGCATCATCCGCCTGCGCGACGGACTTATTGAATGGGATAGAATTAATGAAAATGTTAATCGCAGTCAGTTAGTGGTTAATAGTTAAGAATAAATTCAAAGTTCCAGGTTCAAAGTTTGAATAGCTAGTAGCAATGTAACTTGGAACATTGAACTTTGAACAGGAAAAAATGAAGATTTACACAAAAACAGGCGACCGTGGAGAGACCTCACTATTCGGAGGAAAGCGTGTATCAAAAGCTGATTTAAGAATTGATACCTACGGCACTGTTGACGAATTAAATTCATACGTAGGTCTGCTGCGCGATCAGGATGTAAATCAAAAACGCAAAACTGTTCTAGTCGAAATACAAGACAGGCTTTTTACGGTAGGCTCTATGCTGGCTACCGAGCCTGGAAATAAAAAAGTAAAAATTCCATTGCTAAGTGAAATTGATGTTCAGTTTCTTGAAAAGGAAATAGATGCTATGGAACAGGAGCTTCCGCCCATGAAGTTTTTTGTTTTACCCGGTGGCAATCAATCTGTTTCATTTTGTCACATAGCCCGCACCGTTTGCCGTAGAGCCGAACGTTTAATTGTAGCGCTAGATCAGATGGAGGTTATAGATGAAATCATCATTAGATATGTGAATCGTCTTTCTGATTACCTGTTTGTTCTTTCCCGCAAAATGACTGCTGAGTTGGGATCCGAAGAAACACCGTGGCATCCGCGCATGTAAAATGCTTATCTTAAATAATTGCGATATATAATCTCCGCCAATTTTTCTACATTTAATTCGTTAACAGTGTTACTATGATAGTTGTTGAGTTAAGTGTAAGGCGTTGGATAAAAACAGGACTGTTACTGTCGATGTTACTTTTAGCATCTGTCGTTGTTCATGCACAAAAACAATTGGTTTTGCTAAAACGCGAAAGTGTTGTACTAAGGCTTTACCCTGGCGATGATATTAAATATCGCTTAAAAGGCAGCAAGAAAATTGAGAGCTCCTATATAAACAATCTGTATGATACAGCCATCATAACAGGAAATGATACAGTACCTTTTTATAAAATTGATAAAATATATTTCAGGCAATCTACTTTTTATAATCGAGTGGGTAGTCTCTTTGTGGCTGGCGGCATAGCGCTTTTTCTCATCGATCAAATTAACAATTCATGGGTGCAGGGTAAGAAGGCAAGTTTAGACGGAGGTGTTTCAAGAGCATCTATTGCCCTTGTTGGTGCGGGGTTGCCAATGGTATTAGTCAGAAAAAAATCACAACGGCCCAGTTATAAATACAGGCTTATGATGGTTCAAAAAGGATCATTTTTCTACAAAGAAAATCCCAAAGGATTCAGTTCGCCTTATATTCCGGAGTGAAAATTTTGGTATAGTCAAATATTCTCTTTTGAGTTGCAATTGAGCATCGGCAAATTCCTGAACAATCAAAACTGCTTCTAAAAAAAACATAAACCTTATGGTTTTCTCTATAATGAGATATATTTGCAATCGAATTAAATAACAATAGATCAAGATGACAACAGACCAGTTGAAAGACTTGAAGGCTCGTATGAGCGCCTTGAGGAGGTATCTTTGACTACGATCGTAAGACCGCTGAGGTAAGAGACGAAGAACTTATTACACAGCAAGCTGATTTCTGGAACAACCCCAAACAAGCTGAAGTAATTCTTAAAAACATTCGCACCAAAAAGGTGTGGACCGATGCTTTCGATCGCGTTCACAAACTGTTGGATGACCTGGATGTATTAAATGAATTTCATGAGGCCGGTGATGTTGGCGATGAAGAGCTGGATCGTGAATACAAAAAAACAGCAATAGCTGTAGAAGAGCTTGAATTTAAAAAGATGCTGAGCAAAGAAGAAGACCAGCTCAGCGCCGTTCTTGAAATCAATCCCGGAGCCGGCGGTACCGAAAGTCAGGATTGGGCCGATATGCTTAACCGCATGTATATTATGTGGGGCGAACGCAGCGGCTATAAAGTAACTCAAATCGATTATCAATCTGGTGATGTTGCCGGTATTAAATCAGCTACACTGGAAGTGGAGGGACCATTTGCTTACGGAAAGTTGAAATCAGAAATTGGTGTGCATCGCCTGGTGCGCGTTTCACCGTTCGATTCCAACGGACGACGACATACATCTTTTGCTTCTGTGTTTGTCTATCCCAAAGTTGATGACTCCATCGAGATTGAAATCAATCCCGCTGATATAGAAATACAAACATCACGTTCAGGTGGCGCCGGTGGACAGAACGTTAACAAGGTTGAAACGAAAGTTCAGCTTACACACAAACCAACAGGCATTGTTATTGTCTGCCAGGTAGAACGTTCACAGCATGCCAACCGCGAACGCGCCATGCAAATGCTGAAGTCAAGATTGTTCCAGGTTGAATTAGAAAAGCGTAATGCTGAGCGTGATAAAATTGAAGCCGGTAAAATGAGAATTGATTTTGGCTCGCAGATCAGAAACTATGTGTTGCATCCATACAAGCTTGTAAAAGATGCGCGCACCGGAGTTGAACGTCACGATGCACAAAATGTATTGGATGGTGATCTTGATGATTATATCAAAGCATTTTTGCTCGGAGCACAAGAGCAGCCTCAGAATAATTAATTCTTAAAAGCAATGCCATGAAATGGCCATATAAATCCTTGCACCAAACGCGAATGATTTCTTGGCCATTCCATGTGACAACTTAAAACAATAAACACATGAAATCCATTGTAACGTCTCTCTTTATACTTCTTAATACACTTTGCTTTGCCCAGATAACGGCAATAACCAGTAAAGGCGATGAAGTTGTTTTGTATGATAATGGTACATGGAAGTATGCTGGCAAAGAGGCACCATCAAAGCCGATTGAAGAAAACAAAACACCATTTGTTAAAAGCAAAGACGCTACATTTCCGTTGCAGAGTAAAACAGTAAGTGCTACCGTTAATATAGATCCAAAAAAATGGACCTTTAAAAAAGGTGAAGAAGGTGCTGCTTCTGAATATCAGTTTCAGATGAAAGCCAGCGATGCTTACGCCATGCTCATTACCGAGCGCATCGAAATTCCTATTGAGTCACTCAAACAAATAGCAATTGACAATGCCAAAAATGTTGCTCCTGACATTGAAGTGGTAAAACAGGATTACCGTATGGTGAATGGCACCAAAGTTTTATTCATGCAGATGAATGGAACAATCCAGGGAATCAAGTTTTCATATCTGGGTTACTATTACTCAAACCCCGCGGGTACCGTGCAATTCATAACCTACACGGCTCAGAATTTATTACCCGATTATCAGGGTGAGTTAATGACACTCTTAAACGGTATTGAATTTACTAAATAGAAATACGCTTAATTTCTAACCCACGATTGATCAACACTAAAATCTATAACACCCAGTTCTGGTTATTGTGCTTAAGTTCATTGTTGTTCTTTGCAAGCTTCAACATGATCATACCAGAACTGCCAGCCTATCTTACAAGTTTAGGAGGAGGTGAATATAAAGGATTAATCATTTCGCTATTCACACTTACAGCCATGATCTCGCGGCCCTTCAGCGGAAAGCTGGCCGATAGAATTGGTCGTGTGCCGGTAATGGTATTTGGCCCCGTTGTATGTGTAATTTGTAGTGCCATCTATCCCATCGTTACCACCGTGGCAGGCTTTCTTGTATTGCGATTGGTTCATGGTTTCTCTACAGGTTTTAAACCTACGGGGCAAACAGCATATCTGTCAGACATCATACCGGCAGAACGTCGCGGAGAAGCGATGGGTTTGTTGGGCACAACAGGTTCAGTAGGCATGGCCGCCGGGCCAGCACTTGGTGGACCAATAGCAAGTCATTTTGGTTTGAATGTTATGTTCTATGCCTCATCATTATGTGGATTAATTTCCATCGTAATCTTATTAGGTATTAAAGAAACGCTGAAGAATAAGCATCCATATTCTGTCGATCTTATTAAAATAGATACAAAAGATTTGTTTGAACCCAGAGTTATAATGGCATGTGTGGTGATGGTGCTTAGCGCTTATGCCTACGGTGCTATCTATACCGTCATGCCTGACTTCGGAGAGTTTGTTGGAATTAAAAATAAAGGATTACTTTTTACATACCTCACCATTGCATCATTAGCTGTGCGATTGCTTGGAGGTAAAGCTTCAGACCGATGGGGCAGGCAGCCTGTATTATTATTTACGACAAGTGTAATTGCTATCGGAATGATCATTATTGGTCTGGCTACAACAAGATCCCAACTTCTTTTTGGTGTAGTGCTTTATGGTCTGGCACAAGGCATGACATCACCAACATTATTAGCCTGGGCAACAGACTTGAGCGATGAACATCATAAGGGCAGAGGCGTTGCCAGTGTTTATATGGCGATGGAGTTTGGTATTGGCATGGGTGCATTTGGCTCAGGATTAATCTTTGCCAATAAGACTTCTAATTTTTTTATCACATTTTTAACAGCAGCATTACTAAGTGCGAGTGCTTTTATTTATCTCATCTTTTTGAAACGAAGAATAAAGCCAGTATCCTGATTAAACAATGCTATGAAGAAGACTGTACTTTATATTTTCGTGCTGGCAAGCCTGGGTGAGCTTGTTACAACAACTTTTGAATTACAAATAGTGCATCTGGTATGTAAACCACTCATCATGATCACATTGGGTACGTACTATTTGCTCGCCGTGCATCGTGAAGATCATTCGACATCATTAGTTGGTGCTGTTCTTTTTTCGTTGGTGGGAGATGTGCTGCTGATGATTGAAGATAGTGGTGGTTTGTTTTTTAAGTTAGGATTAGCAGCATTTTTACTGGCTCATGTCTTTTATA
Organism: Cyclobacteriaceae bacterium; assembly: GCA_036569145.1. Lineage (GTDB taxonomy): Bacteria > Bacteroidota > Bacteroidia > Cytophagales > Cyclobacteriaceae > DATCRE01. The sequence goes on along the minus strand of DATCRE010000340.1, from coordinate 524 downwards.
TTCTCACCTATCGACAACATAGAACAGAAGGTGAAGTCGATAAACTTAAAGGCATTCAGAAAATGCGATTGGCCTTTCCAATTGTATTATCAGCAACGGGTCTGTTGGTGGTTCTCTATCCGGTGTTAGGTGATTTAAGAATACCAGTAGTGATCTATACTCTCGTGATCATGTTCATGACATTAAATGCGCTCTTTCGTTATGGATTTACCAATACAAAAAGTTTTTTCATGGTCTTTGCCGGAGCTATCCTCTTTATGATTTCAGATTCCATCCTGGCCATTAGCAAATTCCGCCATCCCATAGAGCATGCTGACTTTATGGTAATGTCTACTTATATCATTGCGCAGTTTCTTATCGTGCGCGGTCTGATCTATCACAATCAAAAATAAGTAACAGGTCTAAACTCCGAATTGCCTCAGGTGATGATCGAGATGTTTGTATTGCGCTATTCCCCATTCAGCAGGCGTAAGGTGTCCAAAGAATGAATGTGGATGTTTGGTGCAATTCTCTTCGCCCCCGGT
>DATCRE010000339.1:0-6946 GCA_036569145.1 Cyclobacteriaceae bacterium | reverse complement strand
TGGGTATCATATTCTTTAGCGGCAGCTTATATGTTTTATGCTTTACAGGACTTGGTGTATTAGGAGCTGTTACACCTATGGGCGGTGTGTTGTTTATTTTGGGTTGGCTATTTTTGATGTTGGGTGCCGCTGGTAAGAATTAATTGGTGAATCGAAAGCACTCTTTGTGACTTCCTTTACTCCCGATCAACTCTATACAAATGCTGAACGTACTCCCGATCAACGTCACTCACAGAGGACGTTGATCTTTGTCGAGGAGACCTCTAATGGTTTGTTTTATTTTTTTATAGATAAGGTGAAGTTGTGGCCGTTCACTACAAGGGATGGAGATTCAGTCTTGCAAACATCAACGTCCTCCTTGAGTGACGTTGATGGGGAAGGACTCCCGATCAACGTCACTTGCAAAGGACGTTGATCTTTGTCGAGGAGACCTCTAATGGTTTGTTTTATTTTTTTTATAGATAAGGTGAAGTTGTGGCCGTTCACTATAAGGGATGGAGATTCAGTCTTGCAAACATCAACGTCCTCCTTGAGTGACGTTGATGGGGACTAGATTCTATTTTGCAAACATCAACGTCCTCTTTGAGTGACGTTGATAGGGAGGCAATTTTTCAAGAAGAGACTTTTGAGACAGCCTCTTGTGAAGGCCAAGCACACAACGTTATTTTAGAAAATCCTGAGCTCTCTTTTCAAGTGTGCTCACAAGTTCATCCAGTTTTACTGGTTTACTGATATAGTCATTCATACCCGCTCTCAAACACATTTCTCTGTCGCCTTGCATGGCGTTGGCTGTCATAGCTATGATCAGAGGTTGTTTTCCTGAAAGTGCCCGGATTTTTTTCGTTGCTTCAAGGCCATCCATTTCTGGCATCTGCACATCCATCAGAATCAAATCATATTTCATGTTAATGAATGCATCGATGGCTTCTTTTCCATTTGATGCAATATCAGCCTGGTAGCCAAGCTTGCTTAATACACTCGTTGAGAGCTTCTGGTTGACCGGATTATCTTCAGCAATGAGAATCTGCAACGGATATTGTTTGGCAAAATCCTTATTCAATTTCTGTTTTGATTTTTCCTCAGGCAAGGATACATTTTCTTTACTCAATCCCATCAGGATACTCTTGTAGAGCATGCTTTGCTTCACAGGCTTGCTCAGTATCGAGGCAAACATTGTATGATATTCTTTATTTCGTTCATCACCTATTGAACTTAGAAGAATCATAGGAAGCCCGGGATATAATTTACGAATGGATTTACCCAATTGAAGGCCGCTCATTTCCGGCATTTGCATATCTGTAATAACAAGATCGAAATGCTGACCGTGTGAAAGTATTTCCAGCGCGTGCTTTCCTGAAAAAGCCATGGAGGCATTGAGTTTCCAGAGTTCCAATTGTTTTTTCAGGATGAGACGATTGGTTGAGTTGTCGTCTACAACCATAACTTTTTTTCCTTCAATAGCAGCAGTGTTGTAGTGAATATAGGTTTTCACTGGCTTTTCGCTTCGTTGTGCTTGAATAGTGAAAAAGAATGTAGATCCTTTTCCGGGAGTGCTTTCAACCCATATCCTGCCCTTCATTAACGCAATGAGTTTTTCGGTAATAGCAAGTCCTAATCCCGTGCCGCCATATCTCCGTGTGATTGAAGCGTCAACCTGTGAAAATGCTTTAAACAGACGGTTCAATTTATCCTCCTCTATTCCTATTCCGGTATCTCGTATTTCAAATTTCAATTCCAACTGGTCATCCATTCTGTTCAGTAAATGAACACTGACAAATATTTCTCCCTGTTGAGTAAATTTGATGGCATTGCCCACAAGGTTCAGAAGTATCTGGCGTAGCCGGAGATTGTCTCCGATAATCTGGTTCGGGATATCATTATCCATCTGGTAGATCAGATCTAACCCGATAGCTGATGCTTTGCTGGCAAACAGGTCTAATACTTCTTCAATACATGCACGCAAGTCGAAGTCTTTTATTTCAAGATCCATCTTGCCTGATTCTATCTTTGAAAAATCAAGAATGTCATTGATAACACCGAGCAAGGTTTCTCCGGAGTTCAGAATTATTTCGTTGTATTCCCGTTGCTCTGCAGTGAGTGAAGTTTCAGACATCAGCGAAGCCATGCCAATTACACCATTCATCGGTGTGCGAATTTCATGGCTCATGGTAGCAAGAAAAATACTTTTTGCATAATTGGCTTGCTCTGCTTCCTTTCGGGCGGCCTCAGCTTCTACGCGTTTCTCTGTGATTTCTTCTTTCTGTTGCTGAAGAGCTTTGTTTAATGTTTGCAGAAATCCTTTTTGCCGGGAGAGTTCATCATTCATCACCCGCATATTTTCTGCCTGCGTAATGAGTTCTTCTTTTTGCTGGTTGACCTCCGCGGTTCGTTCTTTCACCTGTCTGTCAAGCACAGCTTTCTGTAATTTAATTCGGTTGATTCTTATTCTGATGAAAAGAAAAATTGCTGTTCCTATAAATAAAACTAATAGAACTTTAAACCACCAGGTGAGCCACCAGGGCGGAGTAATAAGTATACTGATGGAGGTTCCTTGTGCATTCCAAAGACCATCATTATTGGATGCTTTTACACGGAACCTATATTTTCCAGGATCAAGATTAGTATAGGTAGCCGAATTTTGTGTGCCTGCATATAGCCACTCGGCATCAAAGCCTTCCATCTTATATGCGTATTGATTTTTCTCAGGACTTGTATAACTCAAGGCTGCGAACTCAAACGAAAATACAGACTGATCGTATGTAAGTGCAATTTCTTTTGCTTCACTGACAGGCACGTTTAAAGGAGCATTCTCGCCGAAGGCTACGGGTTTATTGAATAGTTGAAAACTCGTGATAAAGACAGGTGGTATATACTGATTGTCTCTCACACTATCGGGATGGAAAACATTAAACCCGTTTATTCCTCCGAAGATCATTTCTCCGTCCTTAGTTTTGAGGGCTGCATTTTGAATAAATTCATGACCTTGCAAGCCATCAGTTGGCTGATAATTTTTTGCTGTGTTTGTTTTATAATTGAATTTGCAAATGCCTTCCAACGTACTTACCCAGAGGTTGGAATGATCGTCTTCCAGGATGGCTTGTATGGCATTGTTGGGAAATCCATTTTTTACTGTAAACACTTTGCAGGTACCCGTGCGTCGATCAAACAGATTTAAGCCACTTGAAGTACCTACCCAGAAATTACCGGCATGGTCTTCAAATAAGGAAAGGATGAAGTTGTGGCTAAGGCTTCCAGGTTTGGTACTGCTGTAAAACCGGGTAAAATCATTGCTGACAGAATCAAAAAGATTGAGTCCATCCTCTGTACCTATCCATAAATTTTTATTCTGATCTTCATAAATAGCGCTAATCAGATTATCGCTTATGCTCCTGTTGTTACCTGGTTCAGATACATATCGGGTAAACGTTCCACTTTTCCGATTAAGAACATTAAGTCCTCCTTCTCTTGTGCCTAGCCACAACCTGCCGTGACTATCTTCAAAAATATTCCAGACATTATTCTGACTTAAACTGGTTTTGTCAGCAGGATCATGTTTATAATGAATGAACTTGTTGCTTTTTCTATCGTACTTGTTTAGACCTTCCAGGTAAGTGCCTATCCACATATCGCCTTGACTGTCTTCATACACAACCAGCACCACATCACTGCTCAATGAGCCGGGATCTTTAGGGTCATGTGTAAAATAAGTGAAGGTATTTTTATGTGGATCAAATATATTGAGTCCGCCGCCATCTGTGGCGATCCATATTTTTCCATTCTTGTCTTCGCAAAAAGATTTGGTGTTGTTATGACTGAGGCCGGTGTTGCAAGGTTCTTGTCTGAATACCTGGAATTTTTCTAACTGCGGATTGAAATAGTTGATTCCGCCCCTGTGTACACCTACCCAAATGGTGCCGATAGGATCCTCATAGATAGCTGACACCGAATTGTTGCTGATACTGTTTTCATCACGTATGTCGTGTATGTATCGTTGAAAAGTACCTTTGTCGGCATTAAAAAGATTCAGTCCGCCATTTTCTGCGCCCACCCATATATTGTGCTTGCTATCTATCCATATTGAATACAATACATCCGAGCCAATGCTTTCTGCACGACGAGGATCGTGCCTGTAAACAGTGGTGAAGGTATCCTTTTTGACATCAAACAGGCATAGTCCATTTCCCCAGGTGCAAACCCATAAATTTCCCTTGTGATCTCCGGCAATGGCACCGATCCGGCTTTGCTTATAGTTTTTGAATTTCTTTTGTTCGTCGAGCTTGTACATGCCATGAGTACGTGTGCCTATCCATAGATTGCCTTGCACATCCTCATAGAAGCAAGTTGATGGAACATCGGCCAAAGCACAATCGAATTTTTTATTCTTTTTGTTAAAGGTATACAACCCATTGTCAGTGCCTATCCATAGATTTTGATCATGGTCTTCCAGAATGGCATGAATGATAATTTTGGGGTAGCGCGAATCGACAGTGATCCGCGTAAAGTTGTCCTTGTCTTTATTATAAAGATTAAGTCCTTCGCGTGTTCCGATCCACAGGTTGCCGTCTTTATCTTCACAGATTGCTCTGATGAGGCCATTGCTTAGGGTGGAAGAATCGAGCGGGTTATGTTTATAAATGATTATTTTGTTACCGTCGTATTTATTGAGGCCATCATCAGTTCCAAACCACATGAAGCCGTTGTGGTCTTTGAAAATATACATGCCGTGGTTTTGAGATAACCCCTGGTCGCTGGTAATGTGATGGAAAATTAATCGTTGAGTTTGTCCCCTGGTATAAGAGGTAGAAAAAGTCCATAGAATAGCAAGAAGGATTTTTATCTTCATCACAGATAACTTTAAAATGACTTCTCCCCATTTCTAATTTAGGGAAATATTCTAATAATTAAGCTAGTGCAAATGCAAATGGTTTTTTCTTCCGATCAATGGTCTCAAAATTTACGAGTTCAAAGATTAACGAAGTACGATTAACTAATTATTTACGAATTACGAAGTACGATTGACCATTAACCATTAACTGCCAACTGGTCACACCCGATATCGATACTAACAACAGGCCTGAAAGGCTGGCATAATTATAGAAATCTGGAATCAGATGAGTTTGAACTCCGAAGGAGTGACATAATTTCACTCTTTTAGGATTTGACAAATGCTGTCATTATATCAGCCTCGGGCTTAGCGTGGATCACATTTATTAGTTAATATTAATCGTAATTCGTTAATAGCCCAATGACTAATGACTATTAACTATTAACTGATAACTTTTAACGATTCACTAATGACTTTTAACTATTACTGTACGTAAATTGTAGACCTCAGTAAGTAATTAGGACTATCGTAAAAAAAACTTCCCAAAGAATTCAAATATTTCATAACATAGCGACAAAATTTATCAGCTATGGATATAACTTCAAAAGGAAGATCTGACTTATATACCTCGGTTATCTGTTTACTCTATTATCTGATCACCTATTCAGATGGAGAGGCCAGTCAGATGGAGCTTTCCTTAAAAGATAAAATTGCTGCGACTGAAAAATTTGATGTGTCCGAATTTGCTCATCAGTTTTTGATTTATAATCAAAACGACAGAGCTACTGTTTTTAATAAATGTATTTCTGATTTAAAACAATTAGAAGAGTTTGAGCAAATTCGAATATTGGCTTGGATGTTTGTTGTCTCGGATAGTGATGATGACTTTAACGAAACGGAATGGAACGTAATCCAGGATGCACTTAGTGTTCTTGATCTGTCATTAGACCAGATTCTGGCTGCCGAACGAAACCTGAATAAACTGGTTAGAAGTATGGGTTCGTAATTTACATTTACTATAGAGGTTTGTGTTTTCTGCGAGTGATGTGAATGAAAAAGAACTCTTTCTAAAATATAGAATCTTTAACCGCAGAGGGCGCTAAGCATACGCAAAGTTGCGCGGAGAGTATTTTTAAAGGGATAAAAATTATAGTCATTTTCTTTGCGAAACTCTGCGATAAATTCTTTGCGTTTCTCTGCGGTTAATTTTACAACAAGATCTTTCATCTTCCCGCGCCTGGCAGCGTCACGCCCTTACACAATGAAACCTTGCTGCGCACCGCGGGGCCATTTCCACATACCATGAAAGTCTTCCCGCGCTGTGCAGGAGCGTTTCCCACGTTCGGGAAAGTCTGCTGCGCTGGTGCAGGACCGTTTCCGCCTTCGGGAAAGTCTATTGCACTGGTGCAGGAACGTTTCCCCCCTTCGGGAAAGCCTGCTGCATGGGTGCAGGAACGTTGCCCAACTTCAGGAAAGGCTGCTGCACACGGTGGCAAGGTGAATTGTTAAAGTTATCAGTTAATAGTTAATCGGGGAGGAGAGATTACCTGCGCACTAATTTTCCCGTGTCTTTAACGGGATTGACATCGCTATTGAGCTCTACAATGCAATCTTTGAGCGCGACCATCGCTTTTTTGAAAAGATCAAGTTCTATTTCTTTGCAAACATTCATGCAAGCTTTACAGGATTTTACACAGCCGTGCAGAATATTCTGTAAGTCACCCGGATTGCCGTCAAGAGATGCCAGGGCTTTCTCACAATTCCGGTGACATTCCGTAATGGTGTTAACGTGTCTTTCCAATGTTGTCTCGTTGATACTGAGCAATGCGTGAAGGCATAGCGGTAATATCTCAATGCAATTCGTTAATGCTTTTTTGCGCAGAACGTTGGTTAAAGAATTAGGAGTATTCATATCAAGGATAAAATTGATAACAAATCAAATGCAAAGTTAGTCATACAATTCAATTAATGTATGGTATCTCATGTTGAGATAATTGTGTGGAAAATAAAAGCACTTCAAACCCGTCTGATTGAAGTGCTTTTTGCCTTAACCTAAACCTCAATGCTTCAAAAAGAGGAATAGAACTGCAAATGTAGTCGGATTTTTAATTTTACATACCA
>DATCRE010000338.1:0-2892 GCA_036569145.1 Cyclobacteriaceae bacterium | reverse complement strand
ACGCCGGCTTTCGTTTCAACCCATACCTCATGTCCATCATTTACCAGGATGGCTACAGCATCGGGTGTAAGGCTGATACGGTTTTCTTGTAATGAAACTTCAAAAGGCAAGCCAATGAAGAAACAATGTCTTCGCTTTCTTACTTCTAATGTTTGCTCTTGTGGATAAAGGCTAGTCTTGGTGGCTAGTGCTTCAAACCCTGTTTTCTTTTTCTCCGTCATGCACAGAAATAGCTATAGTGCGGTTCTTATTTTCGTCTGTATCAATAGTAATAACAGCATGGTTGGGGGGTATAAGGTTAGGAATCTTTTCGGGCCACTCAACAAAACAATAATGTCCCGAATAAAAATATTCCTCTATACCAATATCAAACGCCTCGTCCTCATTCTTAATCCTGTAAAAATCGAAATGATAAATAACATTCCCCTGGCTGGCATACTCATTTACAATACTGAATGTAGGGCTGCTCATGTCATCATCAATACCTAATGATTTGCCAATAGCCTTTATGAGGGTTGTCTTGCCTGCACCCATCTCTCCCTGAAAAAGCCAAACCTTAACATTACCAGCTTCCTCTATCAGCTCACGGGCAACATTTTTTAAATCTGGTATCTTAATATTGGAATATGTCAGCACGACCTCATCACGATACATTCTTCGAAGTTAAGAAAATTATAGGAATGATCATCTCTTCCATGCTAACGCCACCGTGCTGAAAGGTGTCTTTATAAAAGTTAACATAGTAATTATAGTTATTGGGGTAAGCAAAAAACTGATCTTCTATAGCAAAAACATAAGATGTTGAAACATTTAGTTTGGGAAGGAACAATCGCTCGGGCTTGGATACCTGCATAACTTTATCGCCTTCATAATTCAGGTTCTTGCCTTGTTTATAGCGAAGGTTGGTGTTTACTGTCTTATCGCCAATGATCTTGAACGGGCGCTTTACGCGGATGGTGCCGTGGTCTGTTGTAATAATAACACGGGCTTTCTTTTCGGAGATTTTTTTCAGGATATCAATCAACGGCGAGTGCAGAAACCATGATTTCGTTATGGAACGATAGGCCGATTCGTCTGGTGCCAGCTCACGCACCATCGCCATGTCTGTGCGGGCATGCGAAAGCATATCAACAAAGTTGTAAACAATCATATTCAAATCATTTTGAAAAAGATTGTTCACTGTATCAGCCAGGTTTCTTCCCTCTTCCAGATTCTTGATTTTATGGTAAGAGAATTTAATGTTCAGATTATTCTTCCGGATCTGTCTTGACAAAAATTCATCTTCTGAATTATTTTTTCCTTCTTCCACATCTTCACCAACCCAAATATCGGGGTGAGTCTTGGCCATCTCTGATGGTAACAGGCCTGAGAAAATAGCGTTGCGTGCATACGCTGTGGTTGTTGGCAATAATGAATAGTAGGTTTCTTCATTATCGATGCTGAAGTATTCATTCACCACCGGCTCAATAACTTTCCATTGATCATATCGAAGATTATCGATAACCAAAACAAAACAAGGTGTTCCTGATTTCAATTCAGGAAACACCTTTTTCTTCATGAGCTGGTGAGACAACAAAGGCTTTTCGGCGTTCGGATTATTTAGCCATGAATCATAATTGCGCATCACAAACTTGGCGAAGTTTGCGTTGGCTTCCGTCTTCTGCATATCAAGCACTTCACCCATATCCTGGTTGTCAGCATGATCCATCTGTAATTCCCAGTACACAAGCTTCTTGTAGATTTCGGCCCACTGCTCAGAGTTCATACTATCCTGAAAAGCCATGCTGATCTTTCGAAACTCCTGTTGATAATTGAGATTTGTTTTTTCAATGACCAACCGCTTATTATCAAGTATCTTTTTTATCGACAGCAAAATCTGACTTGGATTAATCGGCTTAATAAGGTAGTCTGCAATTTTAGAGCCTATGGCATCTTCCATAATCTGCTCCTCCTCATTCTTGGTGATCATAATCACCGGCAGATTTGGCTTGTTGTTCTTGATCTGGCTCAATGCTTCCAGGCCTGACATGCCCGGCATGTGTTCATCTAAAAAAACAATATCAAAATTCTTTTCTTCACTAAGTTCAACAGCGTCAGAGCCGTTATTGACAGGTGTTATATCATAACCTCGCTGTTCCAGAAAAAGGATGTGAGGTTTCAATAAATCAATCTCATCATCAGCCCACAAAATGCTATATCTTTGCATATTCATTTTTTTTCGAATTTACACATAAATAAGTTCCATGTTCAACGTTCACGACTTGAAGTTTATTTGAACCTGATCAACGAACTTTTTAAAACTTAAAGACCTTGAACAAAAAGAAAATCATAAATGATCCTGTATACGGATTCATTACCATAAAAAGCGAATTGTTGTTCGATATTATTTCGCATCGGTGGTTTCAGCGGTTAAGGCATATAAAACAACTGGGACTCACAGACTTTGTTTACCCCGGTGCCATACATACTCGCTTTCAGCACGCACTCGGCGCTATGCACCTGATGGGCATTGTTCTCGACAACTTGAGAAATAAAGGCGTCGAAATAGATGACCATGAATATGAAGCTTCCCAGATTGCCATACTTCTTCATGATATTGGTCACGGACCATTTTCGCATACGTTAGAAAGTTCTCTCCTTCCTGAGATTCACCACGAAAGCCTTTCGTATATGCTCATGCAAGAGCTTAACGTTGCATTTAACGGAGAACTTGAGTTGGCCCTTCGAATTTTCAGAAACAGTTATCATCGAAAGTTCTTTCACCAACTGGTATCAAGTCAACTTGATATTGATCGCCTGGATTATCTCAAGCGCGATTGTTTCTTTACCGGTGTTCTTGAAGGTACTATCAGTGTAGATCGTATTATCGTTATGCTCAATGTTAAAAACGAC
>DATCRE010000337.1:0-10810 GCA_036569145.1 Cyclobacteriaceae bacterium | reverse complement strand
CATGAACGTCCGTCATAATCTGTTGGGCAACGGATTCATCTTTCATGTTTAGCATCCAGGCATATCCGTATGCCAGAAAATATCGTTGAGCCGGAGTAAGTCCATTAATGATTTTATTTTCTTTGAACTGTTGCGTTTTCTTAAAGGCTTCATAGCCTATCACTACACCACCAAGGTCGGCAATGTTTTCACCCTGAGTAGCGTCACCATTTACGTGCATGCTATCCAGTACTTTGTACTTATTAAATTGCTCAACGATAAGTTTTGTTTTAGCAACGAACTTCTCACGATCTTGCAATGTCCACCAGTTTTTAAGATTTCCATTTTCATCGTACTGACTTCCTTCATCATCAAAGCCATGCGTTATCTCATGGCCAAACGTTGAGGCACCGATTATTCCATATAAAATGGCGTCATCGGGCATGCGGCCTTCAAAGCCCGGTACAAGTATGTTACAGGCTGGCACAACAATTTCATTGTTACCCGGACTGTAATATGCATTGTATGTTTGAGGATACATGTTCCATTCTGTTTTGTCAACGGGTTTACCATATTTTGCAATCATATATTTGTATGACCATTCATTGGCATGCATTACGTTGATGCAATAAGAGCTGCGGTCAACTGTCATTCCAGACAAATCTTTCCATGTATCCGGATAACCCACCTTCATTACAATCTTGTCTAGTTTATACAATGCTTTTTTACGAGTAGAGTCACTCATCCAATCCAGTGCCTTAATATGATCAGCATACACATCACGAATGTTGTTTCCGATCTCAAGCAGTTTCTCTTTCGATCCTTTAGGCAAATACTCAGCTACATATACCTGCCCGATAAGTTCTCCAAGAGAACTATTGGTTTCCTGAACAACTCGTTTCCATCGCGGTTTTTGTTTTGTAATACCACGCATCACCGTTCCATAAAATTTAAAATTCTCATTATCAATTTCTGAATTAAGATATGGCGCATATTCATCTATCAGATTCCATTTCAGATATTCTTTCCAATCGTGAACAGAATATTGCTTAACAAGCTTACCTAAGGCTTTGTAAAACTCTGGCTGACCAACAATAACTGAATCTGCATTTGCTGCTTCTAATACTGGCAGTACATCTTTCCAGTTAATTTCGGGAGTGAGTTTGTTAAATTGTGCTACACTTAGTTTGTTGTAATTTTTAACAGGATTTCGAAGTGCTTCCAGTTTACGTGATGCTCTTGCTAAATCAGTTTCAAGCTTCATAATAACAGAAGCATTTTTCTCTGATGTAGTTTTATCCTCGCCAAGCATTGAAAGCATTGCCTCCACATGTTTTACATATTCTTTACGAATATTTGCTGTACGTGAATCTGTATTGAAATAATAATCACGATCACCTAATCCTAGTCCACCTTGCCAGAAGAACAGTGCATGCTTTGTGCTTATCTTATCATCCTGGCCTACACGGAATGAAAAAGCTGGACCTGCACCAATGGTATGCAAATGTGCTATGACACTGAGTAATGATTTTACATCTTGCACATTCTCGATCTTTTGCAATTCATCATGCAATGGTGCGATACCAGCTTTCTCAATAGCTACTGTATCCATTCCCGAGGCATAGAAATCTCCTATCTTTTGTTTGTTGCTGCCTTTCGCTGCTTGCGTATCTTTTGCAGCTTCTTCACAAACATGCTTTACCTGATTGTTGATGGTATCGCCAATCATTCTAAAAATTCCGTTACTGCTTTCAGATGCGGGGATAACATTTCTTTGAAACCAACCACCATTGGCATAACTGAAAAAATCAACTCCCGGATTAATAGTAGTATCACGATTGGTAATTAAAGGATCTGATAAATTTTCTGTTTCTTTTTTCTCTGCAGGATTGCAGTTTACGAGAGCTGTGATAATAAATAGATAAGCCAATAACAAAATGATGTGTCTCATGTCTCAATTTTAGGTGAGGCAAAAGTAGAATAAATAAATTGGAAATAGCGAATGAATGTACAGAACTGGACTTGGGAATTAAGGGATGAGAATTAAAATACCACCAACTGCGTGATCGTACTCAATCTGTTTTCATGTTTACTTAAAACGCAACAGACTGCCCGAGAGCAGCCTGTTGTTTTTTGGTTTGGTTAAAAAAAATAAATTCTTACTTATCGTTTTGCTACAGTTTTTTGATTTGTAAAAAACTGAATGTTCATCAGGATAAACAAAGCTTGTCCCGCAGGCGATGTATCATTTTTAAATACAAAGTAAACGTCATGCTTGCCAGTGGTCGGTGTAATTGTCGCCGGAATCATCGATGGTGGTGAAGTCATTGGAGGACCTTTGGTTGGAAGAATTGGTGGCGTCTTTCCGATCAATGTTCCTGTAGGCGAATCGAGATGTATTTCCAACACTCCCCCCGCTGCATGAAGCAACGCTTCTGGCGATGTAATCATAAACAACGCCTGGTCTATGTTGGTAAGGTCTATCTGTTTAAAACCAACATGTGAGTTATTGCCCAAACCGATCATTAACTCAATAGGTGGATTAGGTAGTTTGTAGCGTTGTATACCTTCAACAAAATCAGCTTTGCCTGCTGGTATGTTGGCACTCTTAAGAACAAGAACTTTCTCGGTCATGGCAGGTGCTAAACCATTTGCACCTTTGTCGGTATACGATGCGCGCAAGATCAACACGCCCTGGTCACTAGCACCTTTAGGAATTGTTGTGGTGTAAGTTCCTTTGGTTGGCAGAGACTTCACTACTTCTTTATTGCCAAGACTTAAAATGTAGTTTACAATTTCGGTAACATCGCCTACTGATAATTGTGGATGTGCAGCCATGGCTACTTCACCCCATACACCATTTCCACCATTGATAATCTTCTTCACCAAATAATCAACTGCTTTCGGATCTCCTTTGTATTTCTTCGCTACATCCACATACATGGGCCCGATGGATTTCTTGTCAATGATGTGACATGATTTACAATCGCTCTCTTCCATTAATTTCTTTCCTGTAGCATATTGTGCTGAAGCATCAGCAGCTAAATGGCCTTGTGCAATTTCGGTCTGATCAAAACCTTCACTGAGGTAATCGATACGAACAGAAATCTGGTCGGATGAAATAGTTCCACTCTCTGAATCACCATCTTCTTTGTCGCTCACTTTTACTGCATAATCAAATGGCAGGTTCGGGAAGAAATAAGTTTGATTTCCCTGAATATCAAAGCTAACAACGGGTGGCTCATTGCCTGCCATAATTTCCAGTTCACTATCAGACTTCTCGCCTTTAGCATCGGTTACAGTGAGTGTTGTTTTATAAATACCCGGTTTATCAAATGTGAAGGAAGGATTGGGATCTGTGAATGTCTTTATTTCTTCACCATCTTTCGAAGCTATCTTCCATTCATACGTCATAGCATCGTGATCAAAATCTTTTGTTCCGGCAGATGAGAATTTCACGGCCATCGGCACAGCGCCTTTCATCTTGTCGGCGGCCATCTGTATCTGTGGCTTGCGATTTCCACCATTGTATTCAATCTTAATGAGTCGCGCATCATCGTTACCCATAAACCACGCCGTTCCATATTCCAGCATATACAAGTCGCCATTGGACGCAAACTCCATATCCATCGGGTTACTGAATCTGTGTGACGGCATGAAATGTTCCATCGAAACATAATTACCTTCTTTGTCCATCGTCACTGCCATAATCCATCCACGCATCCATTCGTAGATAAACAATTTACCATTGTAGTAATCAGGGAAAGCACGCGGAGCATTTTTAAAATCTTCTGAATAAAATACTGGCCCTGCCATTGCTGTACGACCTCCTTTGCCCACCAATGGAAATTCAGGTGAGGCATCATACGGATACCAGATGAATGCTTTTTGTGCCGGTGGCAACTCTTTCAATCCCGTATTGTTTACTGAGTTGTTTACAGGCTTCATTGGATCAAATTTTTCACCTTGCTTGCCTGTTGCAAAGTTTCGCGCGTTGTATGCCTGGTTATCGCCAACAAAGTAAGGCCATCCAAAGAAGCCAGGCTTACGCGCCTGGTTAATTTCATCATACGCTTTTGGTCCACGACCAACAGAATCTTTGCCGGCATCGGGACCAACATCTCCCCAATACAAATAACCTGTATGTTTATCAACAGCAATGCGATAAGGATTACGCGCACCCATCGTATAAATTTCAGGGCGCGTCTTGTCTGTTCCTTTCGGGAAAAGATTTCCTTCAGGAATAGTATAAGTACCATCTGGCTCTGGATGGATGCGTAATACTTTTCCTCGAAGATCGTTTGTATTAGAAGTTCCCTTCTGTGCATCCCACGGGCTGCGTCCGGGACGCTCATCCATTGGTGCATACGCTGTTGCTCTCGGGCTTGTGTTATCGCCTGTAGAAACAAATAGATTGCCATTAGCATCAAAGGCAATTGATCCACCTGTATGACAACATTGCTCGCGCTGTGTTGCAACTTCGAGGATTACTTTCTTTGATGATTCAACAAGCTCATCACCTTTCAGTTCATAGCGTGTAAGTGTGTTAATCGATTTATCACCCGCCGGTGAATAATAGAAATATACCCAGTTGTTTTTTTCGAAATTCGGATCGATGGCAACACCCAGCAAACCATCTTCTGCTTCTGACTGGCTGCCGTCTTTAAATTTATATTTTGTGCTCACCGGAATCTTCGCGATCACTTTTGTTTTCTTGGCTGTCGGATCGTAGATCTTAACGTTGCCTCTGCGTTCTATAAACAATACGCGTTCACCCGGTAACACTGCCAGTTCAATTGGCTCTTCGAGTTTTTCATCAAGCACTACTTTTGTAAAACGATTTTCCTCCGGCACACGCTGTGTATGCACTAATTCATAATTCAGTTTCGAAGGATTATCTCCGCCCAACGCATAATGGATACCACCCCAAAGATGTTTCAGATAAAGCGGATCGGAATATGTTTCTATTGTGTGCCCCATGTTGGTATAGAAAGAACGTCCGCCATCAAATTCTTTGTACCAGGCCATTGGATGATCGTCACCATTCGTACCACCTTTATAAGATTTCTCATCAATCTTAATCAGTACTTTATTATCAGGATTAATATTTTTGAAGCTATAGAACTCGTCTTTATGTTCCCATTTCTCCGGGAAGGAATCAGTGGCCATATTATGTTTGTCTACAATATAAAATGTGCCATCCTGAACATTAGGGTCTAATGGGTGACCAGCAAAATAGGCACCTGCAAGTTTGCCGTACCAGGGCCAGTCGTATTCTGTATCAGTAGCAGCATGAATACCAACATATCCTCCTCCTGCTTGGATAAATCTTTCGAAATCATTTTGTTGTTCCTGATTCAGAACATCTCCTGTTGTGCTTAAAAAAATAACTGCTTTGTAACGCTTCAGATTTTCTTCGTGGAAACTGGCTGCGTTTTCAGTTGTATCAACCTGAAAGTGATGTTTTACACCCAGCTTTTTAATGGCTTCAATGCCTGCAGGTATTGACTCGTGCCTGAAAACCATAGTCCTGGAAAAAACAAGTACTCTCGGTTCTTCATGGCTGGATGTACATGACCATCCCTGGAGGATGATAATTGTCATCATGGAAAACCACGAAAGCAATTTTGTAGCGTTGATTTTTTGTTTCATACATGAGGTTTGGTTGTGAATGATTGTGTATCTACATAAGGTACTAAAAAAATCCGCCCCGATAAAAGCCGGGGCGGATATAAACTAAACCATTATGTAAACTATACACAATGGTAAGGAATTAGAGCAGATTATGAATGAATTTTATGTGAGTGGTAAATCTTCGTTTCAGGATTTTGGGTCCAAGGTTTCATGAACTCCTTGTTTCAGATATGCTTCAAAAGAAATCTAATTATAGTCTGTCGACCATGGACCATGGACTATTGACTAATGACTAATAGCCTGCGCCACATCTGAATCCGAACACTTCCACTAATGATGCTCTCTGAATTTTTTCTCACCTGCCGGTATTGCAATAGGCAACGCATTGGCAACTGGCGGCACGGGGCATGAATATCCATCGCGATAGCTACAATACGGATTGTAACACTGATTGAAATCAACGATAACTTCTGCAGTGGTTGGAATGGTCATGTCAATGTAGCGTCCAACATCATACGTTTCATGACCATTGGTATTATCTGTAAACGGAATGAATAAATAATCTTTGTACTGTGGATCTTTCGATATATCGGGACTCTGATAAACTTCCAGCTTATATTCCTGACTATCCAATGCAAAATGTACTTCCCCATATTTAAGATATTCAGGCAATCGCGAAGTAGACGTCTTCATCTTGAATAAGACAGGCGTCTCATTTTTTACAAATGTGGCCTTGACTCTGTATTTCAAATCGGGTGCATAAAAATTCAGACCCTTGAAATGTTTTCTGTCTTTAGGCTCTAACGGTGACTTCTCGGGATTTTTGAATTCTGCTTCTTGTTCGTCGCGATGCTTCTTTATCTCTGCTAATGCATCTTCATCAGTCTGGGCAAATGCCTTACAACCAATGAAGAGCACAAGCGCGAGACTCAAAATATTTTTCATGAGGATCTTTCTCTCTGATTTGGTTATTATTTCTTTCTGTACGACAGCGCTTCCGGAATCCAGCCTTTCAAATCTTTGATACGTGTTTCGTGTGAAGGGTGAGTAGATAAAAATTCAGGTTGCTGTCCGCTGCCACTCATTTCAATCATGCGTTGCCAAAATATAGGTGCCTGGTTAGGATCATACCCGGCCATCGTCATAAATATCAATCCGATATGATCGGCTTCTGATTCATGCTCACGACTAAATTTCAACATACCAATCTCTGTACCTGCACCAACGGCTTTCAATAACAACTGACTTGTTAACGTTGGGTTCTGTCCCATCGCTACACTAAGTGTTGACAGTCCAAACTGTTCTACCATTTGTTGGCTCATGCGCTCACGACCGTGGTTGGCAATAGCGTGAGCAACCTCATGTCCCATAACAATGGCAACACCCGTTTCATCTTTACAAACCGGAAGTATACCAGTATAGAAAGCTACTTTACCTCCGGGCATACACCATGCATTTAAAGTTTTAGGATCATCAATCAAATTAAATTCCCATGCAAAGCCCGACAATTCAGATGAAAGACCTTTAGAGGCCATATAATCTTCAACAGCTTTCTGAATTTTTACACCCACACGTTTGATCATAGCCGTTTGTTCCTGGTTGGTAGACAACGGCCCGGTCTTCAATACTTCACTATATTGTTGTGCTGACATGGGGATGATCTCTGAATTTGATACAAGACTTAATTGCTTGCGGCCCGTCACAGCAACGGTTGCACATCCGTAGAATAATAATGTTCCAATAAAAACGACGAATAACTTCTTCAACATACCTGATTTATTTTTGTGTAAAAATACAACTCCGACAAAGATAGTTTAATAGATTTGTACGAAGTAACGCGAAAAAAGATCATGAGAATTTTTGCCATCGGCCGCAACTATGCAGAACATATTCAGGAATTGAACAATGAACGGCCCGATGAGCCTGTTATCTTTACAAAACCAGACACCGCCTTACTACGCAACAACGATCCGTTTTATTATCCCGATTTTTCGAAAGATATTCATCATGAAGCAGAGCTAGTGTTGCGTATTTGTAAAGAAGGAAAAAATATTGAGGAGAAATTTGCCCACAAGTACGTCGATGCCCTCACTATTGGTATTGATTTTACAGCACGTGATTTGCAACAGAAGGCGAAAGAGAAGGGATTACCCTGGGACATTGCCAAAGGCTTTAATGGTTCAGCACCATTAGCCGATAAATTTATTCCGATAGGAGAATTTAAGAACTTAAAAGACATCAATTTCAGTTTACAGATCGATGGCGCCTTAAAACAACAAGGCAATACCAGCATGATGCTTTTTAATTTTGATTATATCATTTCGTATTTGTCTAAGTTTTTCACGTTGCGTACTGGCGACTTGATTTTTACGGGAACACCAAAAGGTGTGGGACCGGTGAAGGTTGGAAATGTTTTATCGGCATATATAGAAAATGAAAAACTATTGGAATTTGAAATTAAGTAAGATCGTACATCTATTTTTCGCGATCGTTCCTGTTATTGCACTTGCCCAGCCCTCTGCCCGATTAGATGAGGAGAAGTACCTCTACCCTGTTAACCCCGGAAAGCCAGGTTCATTAGCTGGCAACATGGGTGAATTGCGTAGCACTCATTTTCATTCAGGCATTGATATACGCACCAACAACATGGTTGGCTTGCCGGTATCAGCTTCTAAAAGTGGCTACATATCAAAAGCAATTATCAGCACAGCCGGTTATGGAAATGTTTTGTTCGTTACACATGCCGATGGCAACTCCACCTTATATGCTCACCTGAGCGAGCTGCGCGGAGCTGTGGCTAATGAAGTATTGAAACAACGCTATGCTAAAAAGACTTCGGAGATTGAATTAACTTTTGCTCCTGGACAATTTCCGGTAACACAGGGAGAAATCATTGCACTCTCCGGAAACTCGGGCGGCTCAACCGGCCCGCATTTACATTTTGATATTCGCGACTCCAGTAACAATGCGTTAAACCCATTACGATTTGGCTTCGACGAAGTGAGCGATAAGTTTCCCCCTGCTGCCGAGAAAATCGCTTTGCAGACATTAGACATCAACTCACGCATCAACGATAAGTTTGGTCGGTTTGAATTCTACGCACAACGTGTTGGCAAGAACTACATTTTGTCTCAACCCATCTTTGCTCATGGCAATATCGGTGTTGAAGTTCTGGCTAAAGATAAGTTCGCAGCCAAGAGCGCCTTCTATGGCGGCGTAAATTATTTTGAGATGTTAGTTGATAGTCAACGTGTATTCAACCAGGCAATTGAAAAATTAGATGTAGCAGAAACACGCACCATCTACACTTTCACCAATTACAAAACCATGCGCACTAAAGGTACACGATTTTACAAATTATATATTGATGATGGAAATGATCTCAAATTTTATGAGGGATCGCCAGGCAAAGGAAAAATAAACATCCGTGGCAAGAATGATACACGGATACGAATCAACATGAAGGACAGTTACGGCAACATGAGTAACGCCTCTTTCTGGTTACGCCCCGATGATCTTGTTAAGCAAGTAGAAACTCTTGAGCCTATGCCTCCAACAACAGACATCTTCTTTGATATCACTGAAAATGTAATGATGGTCGCTGCCAGGCCTTGCAGCGACTCATCGCGAATAGCCACAGTTTTTGAGAAAGGAACTTCCTCCAAAAGAGAGCCTGCCTACTATAATGCAAATCGTTACGTCTATCTTTTTGATCTGCGCAAAGAAATACCTGACTCCGTTGTCGTCTGTGGCAAATCCGTGAAGCCAAAGATCAATGCCATGATTCCTTCCAACACAGAATATAAATTCTATAGTGATGTTATGGATATTGTTTTTCCTGCGAACTCTCTCTACGACACTTTATTTCTTGATACCGATCATCAGATCACAAAAAATGGCACAGAGGTCTTCTCCATTGGCGATCGTATCAATCCATTGAATAAAGCTATTCATGTTTCACTGCGCCCTTCACAACCTGTAAACTGGACTGCATCAACAGCCATTTACAGATTAGCCGGAAAAGGATACACTTACATTGGGGGAAAACAGGAAAATGGAAAAATTGATTTTTACACCCGTGAGTTTGGCGACTTCGTAATACTGACTGATTCTATTCCTCCAACCATAAAAGTGATGTATGTTAACGGCCTGGTAGCAAAATTCAAGATCAAAGACAGTCTCTCCGGAATTTCATCTTTCGACGCAAGCATTAATGGCAACTGGTTATTGTTTAACTATGATTACAAAACCGGCATGATCTGGTCAGAGAAACTAGATAGGAACCAGCCGCTTCGTGGAAACCTGGAGCTTGTGGTCACTGACAACGCTGGCAATAAGAAAATTTATAAACAACATATTCCATGACATTACAAGCCGGGAACAAAGCTCCTGATTTTAAAACTACCGATCAGGATGGAAACATTGTAACACTCGACGGCTTGAGAGGAAAAAAGATAGTACTTTATTTCTATCCTCACGATCTTACGGAAGGCTGCACAGCAGAGGCTTGCAGCTTACGCGACAACTATAAGTTTTTGCAGAACGAAGGCTATGAGGTTTTTGGTGTGAGCACCGACGACGAGAAGACGCATAAGAAGTTTATCAAGAAAGAGAAGCTTCCCTTTGCCCTGCTCATGGATACCGACAGGGTAATTCATGATGCTTATGGAACGTGGATTGAGAAATCGATGTATGGCCGTAAATACATGGGCACTGCACGTGTCACTTTTTTAATTGATGCTCATGGCGTTATTGAAGAGGTAATTGAAAAAGTAGATACCCGTAATCATGCTGCACAGATTTTGAAAAAAGATATCGTTGCATCAAAACCACCAGCCCGAAAGGCAACTGTAAAAGTTGCAAAAAAGACGACAGCCAAAAAGCTGGCACCTAAAAACACAGCCGGGAAAATTGCAGCCAAAAAGACTAAAAAGAAATAAACAATTCTGCACATATCCTTTTCAATTTTAGCTTCTGTGTACTAAAAAAAACGTTTTATGTGCGCACTGGCACATAAATGAAGGTGTCAGACTTAAAAGCGGGGATTTTCTTTTGCAGGGTTTCCAAAATTAAACCATCTTCGCAGCAAATTCTTATTATGAGCAAGCAACCGAATATTCCTGAGCTGCAAAAGCTTACTTCACAAATCCGCAGAGACATTGTACGCATGGTTCACGCCTGTCAATCAGGGCACCCT
>DATCRE010000336.1:0-6877 GCA_036569145.1 Cyclobacteriaceae bacterium | reverse complement strand
TTTCTTTTCTAAATGTCTTAACCTTTCTCCCAGCTTTCCAGAAAATATAAAATCTGAGTTGTCGGCTAAAAGAAGGTTATCTACAGAATGATACCCTACTGGTTCCCCTTTCTTAAATTCTCTAATTATTCTTAATATCCTATATTCTAGTTCGTCAATCATAATTTCATTTTTGTATATATGGGTGATATAGACTTCTTACTTTATGACCATTGTAATCTTCATCCAAAACCTTAGCTTCATTCATAATGACATGTTATCTGGGTAATCTGGATGCATTCCCCAAATAGCCTTAACTCCTTTTACATTCTTAGGACTCAGCACTAGCCATCGCATGCACTAAAAAATTCCAATGTCTCTAACATTTTAAAATCAGTGTGGGATTGGGTGATTGTTGGTGAAGAAAACCAACAATGGCATGAAGAAAAGTAAATGATTAACGAATATTTCATCAGATAAAGCTGTTAGTCAATGATTGTGGAGACTTCTCCAATGGTGTATCTAAAACTATGTTACTTATCAATTTCTTTGCTGAACCGCTTTATCCAACCATTTTCGATAATAGGTTCTGCTTTTAACATTTCACTAATCTCAACGAGATTTACCTTTTGTTCCCCTGTTTCAAAATAAATTTTGTATTGCGGATTTTCTTCGAAGATTCGTAAAAAATCAAACAATTGCCCTTTAAGAATTTCAATCGTATACTTTTCAATCTCCTTTTTTTGGACTATACTCATATTAGTAAATAGATTTTTATAATCCTCGGTCGCTGCCAAATCGTCTATTAGGTTTTTGATAAATCTAAGTTGATTGTCAAATGATTCTTCTATCACAATCTTTCCAAACTCATCTAAAATTTCTCTGGTTGATTTCATTTATTGGCTGTTAGTTATGTCATTCCTTGTGATTTAACTTCTCGCTAAAAAACTAATATCATCGGTCATTTTGTTTCATCTGAATATTCACTAAACCTGTCAATCCAACCTTCTTCAATCATGTGTTCTGCTTTTAGCATTTCACTTATTTTTGTTAAGTCAACCTCGTTACTCCCTTCGGAGTATAAAATTTTATAGTGAGAGTTTTCTTCAAAAATTTTAAAAAATTCGAAGAAAGAAACTTCGAAACTTCCCCTCAAAATTTTTTTAAATCTGAAAATTGGTCATCAGTTAACGATTTTAAGAAGTCACATTTCTGCTTAAAAATAGCTGGAGGATTCTCTTTACTCGCAAACTAGTTACTTGCTTAATGTATCCATCAAAACAGTCTTTAATTATTCGCTCGCCCAATTCATCTAGAATTTCTTTATTTGATTTCATTTAATGAATACTTATGTATCTGATTCTTTGCTGAACCGCTTTATCCAACCATCTTCGATAATAGGTTCTGCTTTTAGCATTTCACTTATTTCCGTAAGATTGACCCGCTGACCATCTTTCTCATAGTATAACTTGTATTCGTCACACTCTTCAAAAATTTTTAAGAAACCAAAAATTGATGTACTGAGTGTCTCAGCTATATACTTCTGCAATGTCTTTTTATCTTCATTACTTAACTTATTCAAAACACTAGTATATTCACTACCAGTGCCCCATTTTGCCGTACCTGTCGATAACTGCTTAAAGTACTTTAGGCCATCATCGTATATGTTGTGTACTACTTCTTTTACAAAGCGGTCGAGTATTTCCTTATTCGCTTCCATAAGCTATCTATTATATCGGGTTTACCACCTCCTTCCAAAGTGACGATCAATAATTCTCCTTACCATCACTCACTATCGATTCGGTTGATTTCCTTACTAAATCTCTCTATCCAACCGTCTTCTGATAAGGGTTCGGCTTTTAACATTTCACTTATTTCATTCAAGTTTACTTCTTCTACTCCCTCTTGGTACACCAACTTAAAATTTTCGTGTTCCTCAAAGATTCTAAGAAAGTCATGCAGCGTACCCTCAATGCTTTCTCTCATATATCTTTCGAGAATTTTAAAGTCCTGATCACTCATTTTCTTGAATAGTGTCACATATTCCTCAAATATTTTAGGAGGATTCTCCTTTATTCTTAGACTTTTTAAGTTTCCGTAAGAAGGGTCAAAGCATTCTGTTGCTACTAATTGACCGAACGCATTTAAAAATTTCCTTGTTTGATTTCATATTTCAGTTTATTCCATTCCATGGAATATTTACAATTTCAGTCACACCTTGATTTTTCTAATCTTCTAATGCTTTTACGACCATCCAATTGAGACGTCTTTCGAAATACCAACATTTGTCATTAGAGTACATTTTCAAGTTCATCTAAAGAAGTTTACTAATATCATATTTCTGGATATCCCGCATTAAGAATTGGCCAAAGCCAAAGTATATTCCCTGTTACGAAATTGCCCATCTAAAAATTCTGCAATTTCCTTCTCAGCGGATCCTCGAGGAAATTTGTTCTCAATTAAATTTTCAACTCTTTGAGAAGGGCTTACAAAAAGCAAAATATCACTGCTTAGGATCGAATCAATCTCTTTAAGCAGTTTCATTGCTTGCTTTATATAACCCTCAACCTTCATAACATATCCGTGATCATATAAAGTATACTCTAAGGTTTCGGTAACAAATTTTTTATAGATGGTACTTTGCAAGTCAATATCTTTTTTTTCTAATACTCTAAATCTAAAAGCGGTTCGCTTTGAAAATTCTACACAAAAGAATTCAAGCTGTTGCGCTTTAAAAATTCCATCCTCATTAAAGATGTAAAATGTAGTTTCAGTCATAATTATCTAGTTTAATGATTCCATGGAACCAATTCGACTTTTACAGGTACACTGTATTTGGATCCTAGATACTCAAACAACTTGACACTGCTCTGGTTGTCTTGACTTATAAAAATAATAAGTTCGTCAACAGGGTTAGATTTATCTGAAATTATTTTCGAGTACCGTCTAAACTCATCTTCTAAATCACCGTAGAGAAATGTTTTTTGATTATAGTTTTCAATCGTATAGAATGTCCCAGCATTGTGTTTCGCATCTAAAAGTGCCTTTTTTTCCAGAGTCAATACCATCGGCCCAAGGAATGGGTAAAGCCGGTTTCTGCATCAAATGGCAAATCAGTTCCGCTTAACCATATCCATTGCCCCGTGGCGGGATTTTGAAAGCCTATTTTAACGTCAACCACAAGTTTCTTTTCAGAGCCGATCAGTCTCAGTAATTTTATCTTCGTTTTAATACCATGCATTACGGTGTCTATTTCACTACTGCATCCACTTGGCCTGATGTCTTAATGATTGTTGCTAAAATTAAGATTACTACTATCGATATTTGTTTCATTACCAGACAAAGCTTAGTTAATCAACTGAATAAAATGCGTCTACAATTCCAATTCACTCATTTAATGGATACTATATATCTGATTCTTTGCCGAACCGCTTTATCCAACCGTCTTCGATAATAGATTCTGCTTTCCCTATTCGTTTCCATAAGCTATCTATTATCGGATTTACAAAACCCTTAGAATTTTAGATTTCATTCTTGGTTTTTAGGTTCTATAACAAGAATTTCTGAATAGTTGAGTAAGGATTGCTTTAACAAGTAATATAGATACATATCCAAATCAACTCTTTCTGTCTCAACCTCATTGACAGATAGAAAACGATTGAATTTTCCATACGGCTTTATCGAAAGTACAAACCAATTATCCATTCCGCTATATCCCTCTAAAACCACCAACATTCCCAAAAATGAACTCTCAATAAAAACTGCAGGAATTTCTTCGTGAATTGATTTTTCCTTTCCTCCGAATTTCGCCCCTGAAAATATTTCACGCGATAATATTTCAGCTAAAGCCTCAAGCGTTAAAGAGGATTTTAGCTCACAGCCTCCCCAAAAATTTGGAATTTTATTTTGTGTAGTCATTCAAATAATTTATAACCATTAGTTTCAATGTTATTGAACTCCGCTTCCGTCCAGACTCTAAGGTTTTTATTATTTAATTTCTCTAGCTCCAAATCGCCATTAAATCATGTAGTTCTTGATTCAAGAATACTCTTTGCATATTCGAAGGCCATAAAGAACACACTGAACTTAATATATTCATCGCTAAGTTTTTTTACCAGCTCTGGGTCACAAAACCAGTCATTCAAAGCGTTTGCTTCATTGTCGCCAATGGAATTAACCAATTCAGTAAGTTCATCGTTATTTGAATTAAAAACTAATTCATCCCGATAACCATCGTCTTCAATTCCCCATTTTTCAACAAGTGGAATCAAGTGACGAACATTAAAAGGTATATTCTCATTATTCATAATAAAACTTATTTAGGTTGTAAAGTCTTAATATAGGCATTCCATTTCTCGTAATACAAATCCCTAGCAATTTGGGGTACATTTGCTGCTTCAAATTGCCGTTCAGCTAGTGCCAAGATTTCTGATTGTGTAAGCCTAGTGTAATCTATTTCTTGACTTCAATACCGCCTCGGCATATTCATAAGCCATGTAAAAACAAGTATAATTAATATATTCATCAGTACTCTTCATCATCTGGCTTTCATCAGTCAGCCAATCGTTGAGGTCCTTAAGGTTTTCTTTATCAATGGATGATACTAACTTTTCCAATTCTGCTGTTGACGCTCTTTCAATTTGTTCGTCTCTGTAACCATCATCACTAATGCCCCATCTATTAACAAGATCAATCAAATGGTGTAGCTGTTTTGGAATATTGTCCTTATTCATTTATTTAATCATTAATGTTTTAATATACTCGTTCCAAAGTTTAAAATACTCATCTCTTACATTTTGAGGAACATCAGCAGCATCAAATTGTCGATTGGCTAATAACAAAATGTCTTCTGTTGTAATTTTTGTATAGTCAACTTTAGAAAGCCCTTGTTTTGTCCGCATCTCGGCAGCCCAACGATTAAATTCTGCCCTCGTAGAATTGTGATTAGGACTTTTTAACATATAAACACTTGGAGCATTGTCAGCTACATAGTCTATATATTTCTCCTTCATCCAAACACTGTTAACTCCATGATGAGATTCTGCAATTCCATTTATCCCAGTAGGGCGGGGTTTTATATCTGAATGTTTCCCTACATAGAATACATTTTCTCCTTTAGCTATAGATGCTTTAAAATCATCAATACTTCTAATAAGTCGATTAATTGCAGTGGCAACTCTAATTCCAATTTCACTTCCTTCTTCAACAATCTCCAGTGTGCCTTCTACAACCTGCTTAGTGTTATCATCAAGGTATTTTACATTAGCCAATTTCGCTAAAATTCTCTCACCGCCATACTTCCAGTATAAATCCTGAAGAACTCCATTAAAAAAGCGCCCTATTTGCTTCTTACCAGCTCCTGCAAAAATGAGAATCTCATCTTTTGATTTGATTATCAGTTTAAGGCCAGATTTATAGGCAGTAGTTATAAAGTTCTTAACCGGCTGTGCGAGCTTCGAAATATCAATAACCTTGCTGCCTATCTTTATAACCATTGCTGTTACTCCGGCTTTGGCAAGCGCTTCTGCAGGTATCACGTCCAGTATACCCAGCATTTGTTCCCACATGGCCAACTCTTCGCCGGTGCGCCAGTGTTTGCCGGTAATCCAACCTTCTATAGTGCCCGGTGTGGCCATTAGCATGTCGGCAAAAAATACCAATGACTTTGCCTCCCAGCTTGTGCCGTGATACAGTTTGTCGTCTTTAATGGCCATGTAGTTCCAGAACCACTCGCCAAAACTCTCCAGCGTTACATCGCGTGCCTCCAGAAAATCTACTTTATAACTATCGTGCAGAATCCGGAAAATGTCCGCAGGCGATTGCTGGCTGCTAAAGGTAACTTCGGTGGTTACGCTGGCCTCTTCAGATATTTTCAGAATAGCAACAGTCTTACATTCACTCTCTCCACACACCAGGTATACATCATCATATATACCCTGATCTTCAAACTGCTCTTTCAGTATTTTAGCGGCACGCTCCCAATAAGGCGCACGCCACCACGATTCTAAAAATTCCTGCTTGGCTGCATCTGTTACATACGGGCATAGAACATCTTCTGCTTTTTGGAGTTGCTCCTGCGTAAGTACATCTGCAAACTGCTGGCCTTCCTTTATATCAACTTTGATCAGTTCGGTAATTATATCTTTATCAGATGCGTTCTTAAAGATTTTTGCGATAAGAGCATTGAGCAGGTTCTTATCTTCGTTGGCCTTGTCGGTATAGGCTTTAATGATCTTTAACTGCTCCTGATTATCGGGCATGCACGATGCCGCTGAAGAAAATATATCGGCCATTGGCCCGGCTCCCCGCGGAAATACCGGCTCGCGAACTGCTGTTATTTTTGCAGCAAGCTGAGTATTAAAACGTTTTATTATTTCAGCGACAAGTGTGGCTTCTTTCGTGCCGATATAATTTGCCAGCGGCTGGCTGTTTGGCTGACCTGCACCGCTCGCTTTTTTGGATATAGTACCATCAGCCCCAACGGTATAACTATTGCCTGCGGCATCGGCAATGATGGTATCTTTTGCTTTGCCTTTCCGGCCGTCTTCTTTCTTTTGGTCGTAGGTTGATTTATTGCCTTCGGTATCTATTACTACAATCTTGCCTTTCCTGTTTACATATATACTATCAATGGTACCGGGCACGGTATAATCCGGTGCTTTTATAGCAGCAGTATCTTTTGCCGGTATGGCAACGTTGGCTGAGTCAACTCTCTTTTCGGCTTTTACCAGGAATTTACTGTCGGCATTCCATGTACTCTTTACGTCTCCGGCGGTTACCCAGCGCTCTTCGTTTACATGGATCTTATCGAAGGTTGCCCGAACCTTGGCCGAGTTGAGCCACGGCACAATAATGAAACCGGAGCCGCTATAAATACCATCGCCGGAGAAAGTAAGCT
>DATCRE010000335.1:0-2138 GCA_036569145.1 Cyclobacteriaceae bacterium | reverse complement strand
ACTTTCGATTCTTTAAAAGGTACTACGCTACCTGTTTTTCGAATATCCATTTTTATAGCTTCCATCTGCACCGTCGCTACTTTAACCGGAATAGAAACTTCAGCCGTATCAGAAGGTTTACTCTTTAGATTTAATTCTCTTTTATTGCTGGCGAGTTTCCAGACGATCAACACCGCGATGAGTACGCCGGCAATGATCACTATCGTTTTCTTGTTCATCTTGTATTGATTATAAGGAAGTATAAAAATTGATTAATGTGCCTTTGGCTTTTTCCAGTTCAATGGTAGCGGTGTAGTAGGTATACACTGCATTGAGAAAATTTCCCTGCGCTTCTTTCAATGAATTCTGGGCATTAAGCCAGTCTGTTAAATCGGTCACACCTTTTTGATATTGAAGGTTTGTGCTTTCAAATACTTGTTCAGCCATCATAACATTCTCGCGCGTGGTGGTTACATTAACACTGGACTGCACCAACTTGGCTTTCGCATTTTTGTATTCAACAGCATAGCTATCGGCGTCTATTGCTGAATTTTCTATGGCGTTCAGTTGCTTGTATTTTGCCTGTGTGTACTGCGCCTGTCGTTTAAATCCTGTAAAGACCGGGAACTTTAAATTGATGCCTATAACGGATACATCATTGAAATTCTTCGTTGCCTCACTGAATTGATTCCCAAAACCCTGAATTCCATAACGTGCATAAGCAGAAAGCTGTGGAAAAGCACCAGCCCGAATTTGTCGCGCATTGATATCGAGAAGAGATGCGTTGACTTGTGATAGTTGATAGTCTGTGCGCTGCTGTACATTGAGTGAATCAGTTTCTAATACAAATCTGTTTTGAAATACATCAACTGACATGCTATCGAGTTGTAAAGGTTGATCCAGTGGATAACCCATAGCGTTCTTCAACTGTGTTTCATAATACTCAAGATTGGTCTGAGCAACACTAATGTTGGAAAGTGTATTATTGTAATTGACTTTGATCTTGCTTAGGTCTGTTTCAGATGTTACTCCTTTTTGTACGCCTAACTGCGATACTTTTATTTGTTCTTCATACGAATCAAGATTAACACCCAGCATATCCAACTGAAGACGGTACACATAAACCTGGTAGTAGGCTACACTCACGTTGTAGATGAGCAACTCCTGATTCTTCTTGTCGTTGAGTGCCACCTGCTCACGCGTATATTTTCCGGCTTTCATTCCCGTTATCGCCGCCTGATCATAAATAGTTTGTGTTAGCTCGGCAGTGCCGGTTGTGTTGTACTGTTTTGTAAAAGCAACCTTCATATCGGTAGCACTAAAAGCACCTGCAGGTATTACAGAAACTTGTGGCTTAACATTATCAACAATGCTTCCTGTAATATTAAGACTTGGCAGATAAGCTGAACGTGCTTCAAGCACCTGTGCATCGGCAATAATTCTGTTGTTTTCATAAACCTTGGTACTCTTGTGATTTTTCAGAGCGTACGTCATGCATGCTTTCAATCCCCAGCTCTCCTGTGCAGCGAGTACACCCGGCAACAGTAAAATGGTTAGCAATAATCTGATCTTTAAAACTGGCATAATGGTTAACTGATCTTTATAACTTTTAATCAAAGCTCTGAGTATATCACAACATGCGAGAAGGCTTTTGCTCTGAACCGGACAATTGACTGGTGGAAACAGCCTTTGAGTAAGACTAACCACAAAGACACCAAGACACGAAGAAGCACAAAGATTAATCAATCAAAATTCTTCGTGATCCTTCGTGTCTTAGAGCCTTCCTGGTTCAATAAAAGATTTCTATGTTATTGAAAAATCCCTTTCCAGAATGGAAGAAACGATACACCCACTTTTACATAAGGAACCATCGACTGTTTGTTTTTTATAAAAGGATCGGTGTACTTATTCTGTTCAAGTACAACTGATTTAAGCGTATTACTTACACCGCCACTGACACTGAATACAAGTTTCTTTGTCAGTAAATATTCATAGGTAATCCCCGATTTCATTTCCAATAAAGTGAAGGCATGCTTGCGTGGTAAGTTGGCAGCGTCATGCTGTTCATAAAGAATCATGGTTCGATCAATGTTATTAGAAAGTGCAATTGATTTACGGGGACTTAATTCTTTTCTCAACGCTATTCGTGATGGATCGAA
>DATCRE010000334.1:0-3925 GCA_036569145.1 Cyclobacteriaceae bacterium | reverse complement strand
GTATTTCATATCAAATCCGGCACCATTATCTTTTACATAGAAGACATCATAATCGTTTTCATGGTAAGAGCCAATTTTAATAAGGGGTTTCTCTTTTTTGGTAGAGTATTTCACGGCATTTGAAATCAGGTTTGTCATTACCTGCTTAAGCATGCTGCTATCGCCTTTTGTAGTCAACAGTGGATCGATGGTTATCTCACTTGTTTTATTATTTAGCGCTACAATCTCTTCCGTTGCACGTTGTGCTATGGCGTTCATGTCAAGAATAATTTTTGTTACATTCTGTTTGCCCAGGCGTGAAAATGCCAGCAGATCATCGATCAGCTGTCCCATTTTTAAAGCGTTCCTCACAATGACTTGCAAGGTGCGTTTGCCTTCATCATCCAGTTTGTTTCCGTAATCTTCAATCAGTATTTTAGAGTAACCATCGATGGATCTGAGCGGAGCACGTAAATCATGTGAAACGGAATATGAAAATGCTTCAAGCTCTTTATTGGCCATTTCCAATTCGTACGTTCTTTCCTTGATTTTTTGTTCAAGGTTTTTGTTAAACAATTGTATCTCCTGGTTCTGCGTGTGGATTTGTTCCAGCATCTGATTAAAGGCATCTGTTAGTAAACCTATTTCATCGTTGCCAAGTTTAGTTGCCCGCACAGAGTAGTCATTACGATTGGCAATAGCCTTTGAAATTTCAGCCAACACTAATATTGGTTTTGATATGCTTTGCTGTAAATTTTTAGAAAGCAAGTATGCCACAAGAAAAGAAATGCTGATCACAACAATAGCCAGGATTCCGTACAGACGAATTCGTTCATACATCGCTCCCATGTCTGACCTGAGGTATAACGTACCGAGATGATTGTTGCCCTGAATTACCGGCTGATAACCCGCAAGGTAAGTGTCTTCAAAATCATAGTGTTCTTTAAAATAGGATTTTGATAACGTAGAGGATATAAGATTGGCGCCTGAAGGATAACTTGAAAAAAGATTTCCTTTCTTATCATAAAGAATGGCGGCGACAATATGAGGCTCGGCTTTAAGTGCTGAGAGTATTTCGTTAGCGTCTTCACGACTATCGAAAGCCATTGCTGCTGTGCTGTTGTTGGCAATAATCTGACCCAGTATAGAAAGCTGACGTATAGTTGTATTTCGAAAAGTAAAAAACTCGTACACAAAATAGAAAGAGCACGTCACCAGCAAGACAGCACCACTGGTGAGCATAATAGCTCGCATCAGTTTATGTTGTATAGGTGCATCTTTCAGTAACATAACAATTTCAATTATTGCTTCCTGCTTTTACAATCTCTGCTACCCTGAGTAATTTTGAACTAATAGAAAGTTCTGAGTTTTTGGCAACCTCAAGGTTTACTCTGATTCTTATCTTACCTTCTTCTGTAAAGAATCCGATTACACCGCCCATCTGGGCAAAATTTGTAGCATCGCCAACGGTAAGTACATCTTTCTCTTTCAAATTTTCCAGCACTTGTTTTATCTGATCTTTCTTCTTGTAGTTGATAAAAAGTATCTGGCAGTTTTTTACGTCTTCAACTTTTTTATAACGTTGAACTATTAATGCATGGTTATTTATTTTTTCGCCGTGCACAGTTTCATCCAGATAAGAACCAAAAGGATCTTCGCCTAAGACCCCAATGATCAATGGTGTTTCTGTTTCAGGAAATGCACGGGGAGACCATTCAACAAATTGAGCAAAATTAAATAAGAAGACAGCCTTTACCTGGTACTCTTGTGAAGGAGCAGATAACTGCGCTGGCGAAAGAACTACAATGCCTGTCAGCAGGAGGAAAGTAAATATGTATCGGTATGGTGCCATTCTTATAATCGACATGTTATTTTTCCATATACACTTCTGGGTATTCGCGAAGAGCTAACTTCTGAGTGTTGATCTTTATACAAGTTTTGACCCACAACTGAAAACTCAAGAGACTTGTAACGCCATGCAAAACGCACATCAAATGTAAAATAAGCGGGAACGTGGGGAATCACTGTTAGTACTGCAGGTAACGTATCTATATAACGGCCCACAACATCCAGCTGCAAATCTTTTGGCAAATCAAGTATAGATTGAAACATGAATTGATATAAAGGGTCAACACCTTCGAAGGCATCGCTTCCGGGTATTACTTTAGAACTGGCTGCTCTGATCTTCTTTTCAAAATGGGTATAGCCACCACGTAATCGCCACCATGATGTTGCCTGGAAGTTACCAGAGAATTCAATGCCCCACGATTGAGCTTTTTGTGAATTGGCAAGCACAATAGGTTGTGAAGGATTTGAAGTTGAATCAAGACTACGAAGATGTTTATACTGATTATAAAAAGTAGCTAGAGAGAGAGACAATCTATCAATGGGTCTTACGCGATAACCCAACTCGTATGCATAAACTTTTTCAGAGCCAAATATTGATGTTGTCGTAATATCATGATCAAAACGAGTAGGTATCCGCACGGCACGCGAAACAGAAGTCCAGATTGTATTTTTATCATTTGGAGTAAACGCCAGGCGTGCTGTAGGTTGCGTTTCATAGCCGGTAAATACATTGTGCAGAAATTTACTTCCAATGGTTAGTTTCAGAAAACCTGGCACAACATCAATTTCATCTTGTATAAATCCGCTGTACAATGGCATTGATCGATTGGGAGGAATGAAAGACCTTGCTGTCATGTCTTTTTGCATGCGATAGCCACAGCCCCAAAGAACGCTCTGTCTGTTGCCAATTGAAAAACGATGTTGAATATCGAAATCGTACGTATTAAGTTGATAGATAAAACGTCTTGCAGAATGTGGTGTCGTTCTCCACGTGCGATCGAAATATGATTGTATAGTTAGTGTTGATTTTTCTGAGAACTTATGTGTATAACGTGCCAATACGTTTTGTCCGTCTGTGTTCGCCTGCCTCACAGAGTCGTTTATTACCCCACCATAAACATCGCCTTGCAATGTAAATGTACTTGCCTGTGAAGGATAATAATCCATTCTGAATCCACCTTGTGTCATGTACCATCCGTCATGACCTGACTTTTCATTTGACAGCGTTGTGTTACGCTGATCTAAATGTTGTCCATAAACCCGAACAAAAAGATTCTCGCCTATCTTAAAACCATATCGTAACTGCGCCATGTTTCGCAGAAAAGAGCCACCGCTTGCAGATGCATATATACCTTGAGTTTCTTTAGCACTTTTTGTAACAATGTTAATAACGCCGTTCACAGCATTTGCTCCCC
Source organism: Cyclobacteriaceae bacterium (assembly GCA_036569145.1). Lineage (GTDB taxonomy): Bacteria > Bacteroidota > Bacteroidia > Cytophagales > Cyclobacteriaceae > DATCRE01. The sequence continues at coordinate 683 of DATCRE010000334.1, read as the reverse complement.
AGAGTGTGCCACCCGGTCCGCTTACAACTTCTACGCGATTAATGTCTTCAAGCAAAACATTTTGTACATCCCAATATACACCTCCGAAAAGCGGATTGTAAATAGATCGTCCGTCGATCATAACAAGGAGTTTATTAGCCAGTATACCACCTGATGATGGCAAGCCATTAAAGCCACGTGCTGTAATAGCCCAGCTATTTGAACTTGCCTGGGCCATCTGTAAGTTTGACGCCAGGCGCAATGTTTCAGGGAGCCTGGTTGCAGCCGAGCGACGAATATCTTCTTCTGAAATTACCTGCACGGCCGATGGCACTTCTGTAAGCTTTTCAGGTCGCATAGAAACCGATGTGACCTCAACGTTCATTAAATCTTCAATGCTTAATTTTTTTAATGTTGTATAGGATGGAGCTTGACTCAGAACAGCATGCGAACTGCCAGATAGAACAACAGTGATAAATAGTATTTTAAAACACGAATAATGTTTAATCATAACTAGAAGGGTTTTTCTTTCCGGAAGTATTATCTATTCGCTACATATATAGTATTTAATGACCAGACCTATAAACGTTCTTATATCTCTATAACAACAATATAAGTTTTTTTTAACTCATTAACTTATGATGGAAAATATAAATTTCTTACAACTACAAAATAACTTGCCATATATGTTCTACTGATATGCT
>DATCRE010000333.1:0-4083 GCA_036569145.1 Cyclobacteriaceae bacterium | reverse complement strand
CGTATGAACAGAAATTCACTACTGCAGTTAATACGTTCCCTGCCTCTATGAATCTTATTATTGATGGCATCACACTAAAAGCTGGGCAGGATTTTTTAATTGACCCGGCATCGCCTGGCATCAGTGGAAAATTTAGTGCAATGAATCTCACAGCCGATCAGCTGTTACAAGATGATGTCTGGATAAACGATGTAAAATTTTCGACAGATAAAATTATTGTTATTCAAAGCTGGAAGAAAGACGCTTATACGAAAGAACAGATTAAAAGAATTCAGGAAGTAACGGCTTTTATTCAATACTCATCAGACAACCAATCGAAAGGAGTGATTATTCTTTCAGATGATAAATTGACATGGAGTACTTCTAATATCATGAATAAAAAACCAAGCTTTGTCGTTAAAGCGTCAGCATTAAATGATGTTGTGAGAGAAGTTGAGGTGCATGCTGAGAACAAATTCATCAAAAAATATGAAACTCAAAATATTGTCGGATACATAGAAGGAGATAGGGAGGATTCTCTTCTGATATTCACGGCACATTATGATCATCTTGGTATGATGGGTAAAAAGACAATCTTTCCCGGCGCCAACGACAATGCCAGTGGCGTTTCTTTTTTACTGAGCCTGATGAATCATTATTCCGAATTCAAGCCAAAGTATACTACAGTGTTTATTGCTTTTGGAGGTGAGGAGATCGGTTTGCTTGGGTCTTCATATTTTACACAGCATCCTCTTTTTCCATTGCCTAAAATAAAATTCCTGATCAACTTCGATATGGCTGGTACCGGCGACGATGGTATTCAGATTGTTAATAGTAAAATCTATCAGAAGCAATTTGATTTAATAACACAGCTGAATAAAGAGATGAATTTATTGGCACAAGTTAAGATACGAGGTGAAGCTTGCAATAGTGATCATTGTTTGTTTTATAAGAAAGGAGTTCCATGTTTCTTTATCTACACGTTGGGTGGAATTCAGGCCTACCATGATATTTATGACCGATCAGAAACATTACCTTTTACTGACTTTGAAGACTATTTTAAATTGATGACGGAATTCATCAGTCGTCTTTAACCAGGTATTTCTATCTGATAATTTAACGTTATCTTTGATTTCAACCTTACTATATTGGCATGGATCAGGAAAAGCATTGGAATCGTATCTCATCAACGTATGAAGATGAAATATTTGATGTGTTTAAAAGTGATAAGCACAAAATTCTTCCAACCTATTTCAGGAAACATGCTAATAAAAATCATACCGCTATAGATTTTGGTTGTGGTGTTGGTAAAGCATTCAAATACTTGTCGCCAATTTTTAAATCTGTTTTGGCAACGGATATTTCAGATGAGCTCATAGCCATCGCCCGGAAGAAGAATTATTCAAACATCACCTATAAGCAAGCCGATCTAACTAATAAACGAGTGAGGTTTCCACTTTCCGATTTTGCTTTCTGTTGTAATGTAATCATGCTCCCTGAAGTTGAACGCAACCTGGACATGATTATCAATATAGGAAAATCATTAAAGCCTAAAGGGTATGCTATGATTGTTGTACCGTCACTTGAATCGGCATTGTACTCTGCGTGGCAACTTATTGAATGGTCGAAGAAGGAAGGTATAAAACCAGCTGAGATTGACAAAGATGAATTAAGTTCACTTAAGAATAGTAAGACAGATATTGTGCAGGGACTGATTCAGATTGATAACGTAACAACAAAGCATTATAGCAGGGAAGAGCTTTATGTTTTATTCGAACGAGCTGGTTTACGAATTACAGCGCTCGAGAAAATTGAATATGAGTGGAATACTGAATTTAATTCGCCGCCAACCTGGATGAAAGCTCCCTATCCTTGGGATTGGTTAATTGAATGTAAGAGAATGTAATTTTTCAATTTTTCAAGATTTTTAGGCAATCATTTATACATTACTTTTGTTCAGGCATAAGTTAACAAGTGATTATGAAGGTTGAACAGATTTATACAGGCTGCCTGGCGCAGGGTGCTTATTACATTGTTTCTGGCAAAGATGCCGCTATAGTTGATCCATTACGTGAGATTACACCTTATCTCGAAAGAGCGAAAAAAGATGGTGTAAAAATCAAATACATTTTCGAAACTCATTTTCATGCCGATTTTGTTTCCGGCCATGTTGATCTCGCAAAAGCAACTGGAGCGGAGATAGTTTATGGCCCAACAGCAAATCCTGCTTTCAAAGCTCATATTGCTACACACGGTGAAGAATTTACGATAGGTGATGTAACGATAACAGCGCTCCATACACCGGGTCATACAATGGAGTCAACCTGTTATTTATTGAAAGATAAAACTAAAAATGACTACGCTGTTTTTACTGGTGACACCCTCTTTATTGGTGATGTAGGAAGACCTGATCTTGCCCAGAAAGGAGCCGACATAACTCAGGAATATTTGGCCGGTTTACTCTACGAATCATTACGCAATCATATTGTAACGTTAAATGATAATGTAATTGTTTATCCTGCACATGGTGCGGGTTCTGCCTGTGGCAAAAACATGAGCAAAGAAACCGTGTCTACTATTGGTCAGCAAAAGCAATTTAACTACGCTCTACGTGCATCCATGACCAAAGATGAATTTATAAAAGAAGTAACGGATGGTTTGTTGCCACCTCCGGGATATTTCCCTATGAATGTGAAGCTGAACAAAGAGGGTTATGAAAATATTGATAAGGTATTGAAGCGAGGCAAAACACCATTGACGGCCGATGAGTTTGAAGTTGTGGCGAATGAAACCAACGCACTCATACTCGATACCCGTAGCCCTGATTTATTTGTTAAAGGTTTTATACCCAATAGCATAAGCATTGGTATTGATGGAACTTTCGCCCCTTGGGTTGGCGCACTTATTCCCAATGTGAATCATGAATTGTTGTTAATAACTGAAGTGGGACGAGAAGAAGAAGTTATAACACGACTCGCGCGTGTAGGCTATGATCATGTAGTAGGTTATCTTAACGGAGGATTCGAATCCTGGAAAGCCGCAGGTAAAGAAACGGATTCTATCAAATCAATTTCAGCGATTCAATTTGCATCTCTCTATGGTGAGAAACTTGAAGTAGTTGATGTTCGTAAGCCGGGTGAGTTTGAAGCTGAACATGTTGTTATGGCTAAGAATATTCCGCTGGACTATTTGAATGATAATATGAGTTCATTCAACGCAGCAACAGAAACTTATTTGCATTGTGCTGGTGGCTATAGATCTGTTATAGCCGCATCTATTCTGAAATCTCGTGGTTTCGAAAATATAGTGAACGTTGAAGGTGGCTTTAAAGCTATTAAGGGAGCGGGAGTATCCTGCACCAATTTCAACTGCACTTCGTCCAAAAGTTAATTTGATATTTGTTCCAGCGTAATCATTTTGCCGAGCTCAGCATCCCACAGCTTGAGTTTAAAGCAACGCATCATCTCGAATGGATTCCAGGATGTGGTAGCAGCTTTTTGTAATTCAGGAATGCCCGCCATGGCTTCTGGCAATCTGTAAAACGGTATTCTTGAATTCAGGTGATGAACGTGATGATAACCAATGTTGCCAGTGAGCCATTGTAGTATAGGATTCATAACCATAAAACTGCTTGATGTGAGTGCGGCATTATCATACGCCCAATCCTGATTCTCTCTGAACTGCGCATCTGGAAAATTGTGCTGACAATAAAACAGGTATGACCCCATACCGAATGCAATCAAAAACGGTATAAACCAACTCACAAGAAATGTGAGTCCACCAAAATAATAGAAGAGAGCTGTGCCGACGGCAAAATGAAAGAACAACGCAAAGAGTGAATCCAAATGCTTTTTCGGACTTTCTATAAATGACTTTACATTAAGCCAGTATATAAACAATGTAAAGTAACCTAACAGTACCGTTAACGGATGCCTGTTTATTAAATACATCTGTTGCTCTTTTTTTGAAAGCTGTAGATATCGCTTCTTACATATTGTTGGATATGAGCCAATGCCTGTAATTGTTAGTTTGGAATTATGATTATGATGATGGTCGTGTGAACGCTTCCAGATGTTTTGTGGCGCCAGAATATAAATTCCAAAG
>DATCRE010000332.1:0-7171 GCA_036569145.1 Cyclobacteriaceae bacterium | reverse complement strand
AACGGTTTTCGAAAAATTGATCGCAAAAGTAGGAAATTTTTCCATTAATACATCTTTTAATAAGTCTTTGGTGAAAACCTCACTTTCATAATGGCCAATGTCGGCAATAACGATGCGATTATCGGCATCAAAGAACTCATGGTACTTAAAATCTGCGGTAATAAAGGCGTCTGCGCCTGCCTGAATTGCTTTTGGCAGCAGAAAACTGCCCGAACCTCCACAAACAGCCACTTTTTTAATGGGCTTATTTGTTAATGAGGTGTGTCTGATCATGCTTAATTGCATACTGATTTTCAAACGCTTTAAAAACTCGATTGGTTCAACAGGTTCCTTGAGCTCACCCAGCATCCCAGATCCAACTTCCTGATTTTCATTTGTTAACGCTGTTAAATAATAAGCAACTTCTTCATACGGATGACTTTTTCGAAGAGCTTCTACTATTTTTCCTTCCAGATGACGGGGAAGAATTATGTCGATGCGGCTTTCTTTTACATATTCCTGTTTGCCAGCGCTGCCTATAAAAGGATTTGCTGATTCATTGGGCGAGAACGTACCTGTGCCCTCAACACTAAAGCTGCAATTTTTGTAGTTTCCTATCTGACCAGCACCAGCTTCGTGGAGTGCTTCCATAACAATCTGAACAGATTCAATGGGTATAAAAGTGGTGAGCTTAGTGAGGGTATCGGTGCGGGGAGCGAGTATTTTAAGGTTCTGAAGTCCTATCTTATCTGCAATTTTTTTATTTACACCCGTGTGAACATTGTCCAGGTTTGTGTGAATAGCGTAGATGGCAATGTTATTTTTTATTGCTTTGATGATGGTTCGTTCTATATAGTTGCTGCCTGTTAGCTTTTTCAGGCCTTTAAAAATGATAGGGTGGTGGGCTATAATCAAATTGTGTTGTGTGTCGATGGCTTCTTGCACGACGGCTTCGGTACAATCAAGTGTTACCAGAATTCCGCTAACGGAGTCGTGATAATTTCCGACAAGCAATCCTGAATTATCATAAGATTCCTGGTAAGGTTTGGGAGCAAGAGACTCAAGATAGTCTGTTATGTCTTTTATTTTTAGGTTCGTCATGTTCACCTGGCGTTGAGGGTTGAAAGTTAATTGTATTTTTGCTCCCTAGTATGGTGTTGCGAATTTTGCTTTTGCCTTTTGCCGGTCTTTACAGGTTAGTTACCGGGTTGAGGAACAGACTTTTTGATCTGGGCCTTAAACCTTCTGTGAAGTTTGATCTGCCCGTAATCTGTGTTGGCAACCTAGTGGCAGGTGGAACAGGCAAATCACCCATGGTTGAACACCTGGTGCGATTGCTTTCTGATAAATACAAGGTAGCTACACTTAGCCGTGGATATGGCCGTAAAACAAAGGGCTTGCGTATAGGCAACAGTTTGGATAGTGCTGATACGCTTGGTGATGAGCCATTTCAATTTTATAGAAAGTTCAGTGATAAGATAACCGTTTCAGTAGGTGAGGATCGTGCGCTTGCTATTCCCAATATTCTGCATGTGTATCCTGAAACAGATGTTATTCTGATGGACGATGCTTTTCAGCACAGATCTGTAAGGCCATCATTTTCAATTCTATTATCAGATTTTAACAAACCGTTTTATAAAGACTATTTAATTCCGGCTGGCCGTTTACGTGAGTCACGTGGTGGTGCTGATCGCGCTGACGTGATTGTGATTACGAAATGCCCATCGCAAATCTCTGATGATACTTTTATGATGATGGAAAGTGAAATCAGAAAGTATACAAACAAAAGAGTCTTCTATTCTAAAATCCGCTATGGATATCCTGTAGCTTTTGGTGGCCATCAGCAGGCCATGAAAGAGAACGTAATACTCATTTCTGGTATTGCCAATCCGGAGTCATTAATAAATCATGTTAAATCGGGTTATACATTGATAAAGCATTTTTCTTTTAAAGATCATCATGATTACTCTTTAGAGGACCTGAAGGAGCTTCATGAATTTTCGAAAGCACACCCCGAAGCTACATTGCTGACTACTGAAAAGGACATGGTGAAAATCGATACAGAACACTTTAAACAACTTATTGTGCAGATGCCTTTATTTTATTTGCCAATTGAAACGGAGTTTTTAAAAGATGGAGAGGATTTTGATGAGATGGTGCTAAGTGTTTTTAATCATGTTGATGACAAATAGTATCATGACCTGTTATATCCTCCTGAAACGAATCTTATTTTTGCGCGTGTATTTTTTACGAATCGTAGTCGTTGCCGTTATTTTATTTATCCAGGCTTTCTCTGTAAGCGCCCAGGACGAAGGACCCGCCCGTAGAAAAGGCTCACGCATTATTGATGACACCACCAAGCAGGTTTACGGCCCTACAACATCACGTTATTTTTATGAGAGTGATGTTTTCTTTAATCGCGAAATATTACACCCTTTAGATACAGCCATTAATAATTATCACCGATTTACATTTGTACAGCGTTATAATTACCTGTATCAGGATCTGGGAAATATTGGAACTGCGAGTCGGCCGATATTTTATCAGACACCAGATCTCATCGGCGCTACATCGGGGTTTCAGCAGTTTGACTTGTATTGGTTAAGTGAACAGGTAAAGTATTTTAATACCAAATCTCCATACTCAAACGTAAAGGTTATTATTGGAGGCAAAGGTCGTTCGATAACAGCCGTGAACTTTAGCCGAAACATTAATCCTCGATGGAATTTCGGCTTTGATTACAGGGGTCTTTTCATTGACAAGCAAGTCCTCAGGACCGGTAAAGGCGACAGGAATGTAAAGACTACGTATTATGACTTGTATACTACGTATCAAAGTAAAGATAGCACGTACAGACTTTTTGCTAATTTCCGACGGCATCATTATGCTTCTAATGAAAATGGAGGTGTGTCCGTTCAGGACTCAAGTTTTTTGAAGAGTTATTTTTATGCTAACGCGCAACCCTTTCTTACCACAGCCCAAACTTTTGAGCGAAGACTTAGCTTTCATATTTTTCAACAATACAATCTGCTGAAGAAAGGAATTCAGGTTTATCATATTCTGGATAGCTATCGCCAGGCGAATTACTTTTTTGATAAGTCACTTAACACAACATACTTTGGTGATGTTACACCTGTAGACAGCACAACCGTAAGTGACAAGGCAAATTTTATCAGCATGCGAAATGAGGTTGGGTTCAAGGGTAATCTGGCTAAGTTATTTTATAATGGATACTATGCCATCAGGCAATACAACATGGAATATAAATACCTGGTGCCGCAGGAAATTACAGTTCCAACAAAATCTACAGAGCACTACATTGGAGGAAAGATGAGTTTGTTTCTTGATTCCATTGGAGAGGTTAATGCCGCATTAGAAATACAAAGCAATGGAAATTTCAAAGCGGAGGGAAGTATAAAAAGCAGATGGTTTGATGCTTCATTAAAACAATTACAATACGCTCCCGGATTATTATACCAGGCCTACAGAGGAAGTCATAACGAATGGAATAATGATTTTGATCCTGTTCAGGCAACACAGATTAACGGCAACCTACATTATAATTCCAGGGTATTCACATTTTCTCCAGGCATTACCTTTACGCGTTTGTATAACTACGTTTATTTTAAGTATGATAAGGACACAGGTGATCCTCAGGTTATGTTGCCAGTTCAATCAAATGGTACGCAGGTTATAGCATCTCCCGAGATTAATCTTTCATTAACCATGCTTCGCCATATACGATTAAGTGGTCAGGGAATTTACTCTGAGCTTCTGAAAAATGAAGATGATGTGATCTCTATACCGAAGTTGTTTGTTAACGGTCAACTATCGTATTCTAATATATTTTTTAATGGCAACATGGACATGCACGGCGGTGTAGATATGCATTGGCAATCGGATTATTATGCTCTGGGGTATACGCCCTCTATTCAACAATTCTTCAGACAAAATACGTTTAAGAGTCCTGCATTTCCCATCATTGATGTGTTCTTTAACATGAAGGTTAAGAGTGGAAGAATTTTCGTTAAGTACAATAATGTAATGCAGGCCTTTACTAAGAGCGGATACTTTCCCACACCATATTATCCAGGGCAGCGAAATGTTATTGATTTTGGTTTTGATTTGCTTTTCTACGATTAGAATTTCCGTGACTTCATTTTTCTTATGGAAGCAAAAGACAAGTTTACATTAGGACTAGAACTGCCAACAGATCCACGTTGGATTAACATAGCAGAAAAGAATATTCATGAAATTCTTGTTGACCACGCTTATTGTGAGCAGAAGGCGGCTTCGTCATGCATTTCATTAATTGTGTTCTTTTCTGAGAAAGAAAAACTGGTCGATACATTGACACCCGTGGTGGCAGAAGAGTGGGCTCACTTTGAGCGCGTATTGGCTGAGCTAAAGAAACGAGGCTTAACGCTTGGCCCTCAGCGCAAAGACGAATATGTTGAAGGACTCAATAAAGTTTTTAAGAAGGGAGGAAGCAGAGATCAACTTCTTTTGGAAAGACTTTTGATGAATGCCTTGATTGAAGCACGTAGTTGTGAACGTTTTAAAATTCTTTGGAAGAATATTCCTGATAAAGATCTCTCAGAGTTTTATTATGAGTTGATGGTAGCAGAGGCAGGTCATTACAAAAATTTCTTATCGCTTGCTAAAGAATATATTCCCGAATACAAAGTTATGGCTCGCTGGAAAGAACTGCTTGAGCAAGAAGCTGAGATTGTAAAAAATCTAGCGGTGCGTGGAGATAGAATGCATTGATGAAAAGTAAAACTTAGTCAATCGATCCACATGCTTGTAAGTGTTCTTCATTAAACTAGAATTCAAAACTATTACACCGCATTAAATCTATCAGTCATTCAGGCAACTCTAAATACTTGCAAGGTGGAATATCGGTCATTATACTGATATTTAAATGTTGTGGTAATGGCGCACTAATAAAAAATCAGATACCACGATCATTAGCAACCTGTTCGTAATTCTATATTTAATATGAACGTACAAGAACAAATCAAAAAGCATATTGACAGCCAGCCTGAACCAAAACGCAACGACATGCATGAGTTGCATCGCGTCATTCTGGAAATAATGCCTGCATGTAAATTATGGTTCCTGGATGGTAAGAACAGTGAGAATAAAACTGTTTCTAATCCTAACATCGGATATGGATTTTACACCATAAAATATGCTGATGGAAAAACCAAAGAGTTTTATCAGATTGGTATCAGTGCAAACACAACGGGAATCTCCGTCTATATTCTCGGTCTTGATGATAAGACATACTTAGCCAAAACGTATGGAAAGAAAATAGGCAAGGCAAGCGTGACCGGATATTGCATTAAATTCAAAACTCTAAAAGATATAAACATTGAAATACTTAAAGAGGCAATACGTTATGGGTTTGCGACGCAGAACAAAATAGATTAATGGACGAGAAAGTAATTTCACCAGCCGCGCATATCCATGATGTATTTACCGTTTGAAATATATAGCGATGAAAATTAAAGTATACCTATTTACTCTTGCCCTGTCGATATCGTTATTGTTCGAGAACGGTTATGCACAGTCTGGTAATTACCATGAATTAACTATTACACCCTGTGATTCTGTATTGCCGGCTAACTTGTTAAACAGCGAAAGGATTGAGAAGAGGTTTGGTGGTTATGGCATTGATGTGCTTTATAATAGCGCCAAATTGAGAGTATCTAATTTGTACGATGGAAAGAAAATAACACGTACTCTGGCCGTTGTAGATTATTCAAAAGACATTGATAGTTCCTTTTCAAAAGAGCATCAAATGATTATACAGGGAGGATCTATAGGAAGTACTTTTAAAGCACAAGGGTGGAAGATTGAGAAGAAGAACATTTTTCTGGGAGAGTTTTCCCCTAATGGTGATTGGAATAAACTATATGAGTTGATGGGAAACATTTTACCAGCAAAATTGTCCATCTGGGTATATGTGTTTTATATTCGTAAAGATGACAAGGCATTTCCGTATGCAACCATCTCAGAAATTTATCACCCCGATTATCTGTCATTGACAGACCTGAAGTGCGTTAACAAAGACTCCGATGCATACTTAAAACGAACAAGAGCTGTTAACCGCGAATTGAAAAAAGTAACAAAATTAATGAAGCTGGATTTTTGAAGAACACCAATAAAAGACTAAAGCTTTTTATGATATGTTTCTAGAAGAAAAGATTGACAGACTTAAGAATCGACTTTCACCTAATGATCTGACAATACGGTATAATGACTTTGGAGAAGTAATGACCAAAATCGAATCAGCATTTTTAAATAAGGAGCTGAATTATAAATTTTCTGGCTGGACAGAGCGCTTAAAGCAATTTTCAGAGAAGAGTTTTGATTGCAGCTTTCTGGACTTTCTTGAAAATAATTTACAGAAGGATCAAAAGTATTGGTGGGTGTTTATGGAAAGCAGAGTGCCAAACTCCAACTAGCGCAAGCCCAATCGTTCAAGTGTCCACTTGGACGTACGTATCTCTAGCGTCCGCTGGCGGGGTATAAAAATTATTTCGCATAAGATATAAGAAGGATGCCCGTCGATTCTTAAACAAACGGGACGCTTAAATTAAGTAGCGCACAAGCGGATGCTTGCGCGAGTATGTTTAACCGAAATTTTAACCATACCGGATTTATAGGCACACAAAAGTTAGGTGATACCCATCAATAAAAATAGGTTTGCCTAATCTTAAACCATTCTCGTGTGAAGTTGATCATGTGTTGTATGAAGACCTTCGTTGTCTTCCTTTGTCTTTTATTTTTTCTATCCTCTACAACCACCGCTCAGAACTATGCTGTACAATCCACCGTACAGATCATGCCTCCGTATTCAGTTTATCTCTCTGACTACGCTACCGAAGGCAATGAAAAACTTCGCGTCATCCTGAACCTGCGCGATCTCTCGCGCCCCGTCTACCAGCTTCGTCTTGTGATGAGCGTAGAGCTCAACGGTAAAGTGATCATGCGTACCTCACGATTCTTTAATCCCGCACCCATCTCACTTGATCCCGGAGTGCCTACCATTATAGCAGGTGCAGAACTTGCCCCTTATGTCGACAGTCGTAACATCGACTTTGTAGGCTACAGTAAAGATCAATACGAAAAAACAAAAGCACTTCCCGAAGGCAGCTACCAGATCACCTTTACAGCCTATGAT
>DATCRE010000331.1:0-3427 GCA_036569145.1 Cyclobacteriaceae bacterium | reverse complement strand
GTTGAATCGTATTGCATACAATGATAATTTTTGTAAATTTTCACTTTGTAATGAACTGCCCATGGCCAAGCTGAAGAATATTATTAAACAACTTTCCGAAAAAGACTTTACAGCTATCTATAATTCACTGATTGAGAGTAATGCCGATAAGTCGGCGTATCTGTTAAAGTCTCTTCGCGAACGTCAGCTTTCTGACACCAAGGTAATGACAGAGTTGGATGTAAATGCAAATGCATATTATACCCTTCGCTCTCGCCTCAACCTAAAGATTGAGGAGTACCTGATGGAACAGTTAGAGAGCCCACGCACAGATGTTCTGAGAAAAGTTGCCAACATCACCGAGGTTCTTTTCACCAAGAAAAAAGCCATCTCGGTTGCCACATTGAAAAAACTGGAGAAAGAATTGTTAGACTATGATCTGGCTAACGAACTGACTATCATTTATAAATCGCTAAAAAAATTAAACGTTAACTCGCCCGACTACTTTCAGTATTCACAACTTTACAACCGCCATGTTGCCTATATGCTGGCAGTTGACAAGGCTGAAGATCTGCTGGTGGATTACTTTAAAAAATATGGTGACTACCTGTTAAACGGCGAAGATGTTGAGAAGCTGGGTTTGAGCCTGCTCATGAAAGAGATGGTTAATGTGGCCAAGTTGTATGAGTCACACAGGCTTTATGTCTACCAGAGTTGCATGTATATTTTCCACCGTCTCTTTGTTGAAGTAGATGATAACATGCAGCAGGATGGCGAGTCCATTGAAGACATCTTTGATAAAGTGCAGAAGATTTTCGAGAGCTACCATCTTGATTCCATATACTATCATCTAAACCTGGTGTTTGAATTCCTTAAGCTGGAGTATTACAATCACTACAAAGTGTATCGCCAGGCTGAAAAATATTATGAGGAAGTAAACGACGCCTGCGCTAACCTGATGGTGAATTATTCAACCTTCACCTTCCCTGCCCAGTTTCTGATTTCCAAAATTGAACGTCACATCCGTACCGGTAACGAGGCTGATTTGTATAATGAAAATGAAAATATCTTTGAGGATTTTGAAGTAGACTCTGCCGATATTCCGAAACATATAATCTATACTACCTATCGCGCCATTTCGTGCTACTATGCTGATAAGTTTGATGAAGCCGCTAAAATCATCAATCATCTGCTCAATGAAGTGAGCTTGAAGAAATATCCACTGGCACAACTTGAAATTAAATCTTTCCTGGCGTTGCAATATACACTCATGAAAGATTACGAATTGTTTAACCAGCTATCAAACAGTATTCAACGGCAAATCAGAATGCTGGGCAAAGACGACTGTGAGAACATCCAGTTGTTCTTAAAAATTCTGAAAATATCTACCAGCGAAGCGAAGCGTGAGAAGGCTAAAAAGATATTGGCTGTTATTCCAAAATTAAATTCAACGGAAGTAAAATACTTTGCTCCTACCAAGCTTATCAAGCTGGACGACAAGTTTGTGAAACTACTAACGGACGACGATGTATAAAAAAAGCTCGAATTAAATTTCGAGCTTCAGAATGCTTTCGTGAGAGAGTGGCTTGTTGAGATAAAGCTTCACATTCTCATATTTCTTAGACCGGTTAAAATCCTGCGGATTAATAGACGATGTGAGCATCACAATCTTACATTTCTTCTTGGCCGTGTTGGTTAGCTTTTCAAATTCATCCAGAAACTGAAACCCATCCATCAGCGGCATATCGATATCAAGGAAAATTACATCGGGCAGCACCTGATCGGCTACGTCGAGTTTTTCCATATTCTTTAAAAATTCTATAGCGCTCTTTGCCCCGGTGTGTGTGTAAATGTTGTCAGTAACGGCCGCGGCCTCTATCATTTTCTGGTTAATGAGGTTATCAATCTCATTATCATCGATTAACATTACCGTGCGGTATTTTCTTGCTGCCATAGTCATATCATTAACAATTAAAAATAGGCCAAAGGGCATTAAATTCCAAGTCGCGAAGTTAATTAGTCAAACTTCATAAGTAAATGAACGCCCCACCGAAACAATGGATATTAAAGGTCAAACTTTATGCCTTGTGCCAGGGGCAATGTGCTTCCATAATTGATCGTATTGGTTTGTCTGCGCATGTAAACCTTCCATGCATCGCTACCCGATTCGCGGCCGCCGCCTGTTTCTTTTTCGCCTCCAAAAGCTCCTCCAATTTCAGCACCCGAAGTTCCGATATTAACATTGGCAATACCACAATCTGAGCCCTCGTGAGAGAGGAAGCGTTCCATTTCATGCATGTTGGTTGTCATGATAGACGATGATAATCCTTGCTTTACTCCATTCTGAATTTCAATAGCCTCATTCAGCGTTTTATACTTAATCAGGTATAAAATGGGTGCAAAGGTTTCGTGCTGCACAATGGCATATTCATTTTTAACTTCCGCGATGGCAGGTTTTACATAACAACCTGACTCATATCCTTTGCCATTTAAAACGCCACCTTTTACAACAAACTTGCCGCCCTCTTTTTCAACTTCTTTCAACGCCTCACGATATTGTTTTACAGCTTGCGTGTCGATCAACGGACCTACATGATTTTCAACATCGAGCGGATTACCAATGTTTAATTGAGTGTATGCTTTCTTCAATCGCTCTTTAACTTCTTCATATACACTTTCGTGGATGATGAGTCTTCGTGTTGATGTGCAACGCTGACCTGCCGTACCCACAGCGCCAAACACTGCACCGATAACAGTCATATCAAGATTGGCATGTTCTGATATGATGATAGCATTGTTTCCACCTAACTCAAGCAACGCACGACCGAGACGCTCACTCACTGTACGCGCAACGGCTTTTCCCATACGTGTTGAACCCGTTGCTGATACCAATGGAATATTTTCATCCTGTGACATTAACTGACCAATACGGGCACCGCCATTCACAATGCAGGACACTCCTTCTGGTACATTATTTTTTTCAAAAACTTTAGTGATAATATTCTGACAGGCTATGCTGCACAACGGCGTTTTCTCTGATGGCTTCCAGATACAAACATCACCACATACCCAGGCAAGCATAGTATTCCATGACCAAACCGCTACAGGAAAATTAAAAGCTGAAATAATTCCCACCGCGCCTATAGGATGCCACTGCTCATACATACGATGTTGTGCGCGCTCAGAGTGCATAGTAAGTCCGTGCAGCTGACGCGACAAGCCTACCGCAAAATCGCAGATGTCAATCATCTCCTGAACTTCACCAAGTCCTTCCTGGTATGATTTGCCCATTTCATAGGAAACAAGCTTGCCCAACGGCTCTTTATATTTTCGCAAGGCAACGCCTATCTGCCGAACAACTTCACCTCGCTTGGGTGCTGGCCACTTGCGCCATTCTTTAAATGCTTGTTGTGATTTGGCAACTACTTTGGCAAACACTTTTTCATCA
>DATCRE010000330.1:0-29252 GCA_036569145.1 Cyclobacteriaceae bacterium | reverse complement strand
TCGAACAGTAGAATCTTTTAAATCCTACTTTAAAAAGGCTTAAAATCGTATAGGATCGTGATAATATTCTATCATTTATTTGACATCCCAGAATATGGTTGCGTCTCTAAAATCCCGGGAAGCGACTGTTGCATAATTTGCGTTATAGGTCTTTTCGTTTTCCGGATAGGTTAACCGTGAAGGAGGCAATTCAAACCCCGAACGAGAGGAAGGGTTAAATACAAGTTGAGGATAGCCTGTGCGTCTTAGCTCTGCCCAGCTTTGTATAGATTGCATAAATCCAAAGTGAATCCATTTCTGAGTCCATATTTTGGCTAACTTTTCTTCGCTTGTTCCTTCATATTGAATAAATGCCGTATTCGAAAGAAAGCTTTCAATACTATCACTTGAAGGAGCCGTCAATCTTTTAAGTGCGTTTGTATTGATGTTGTTCAGATAGTAATAGAAAATTATTGAATTCCTTATACCGTTAATATATTCCTGGGCTGCATCACCACCACCCCAACGCTCATAGGCTTCTGCTTTTAAAAAACTTGTCTCTGAAGATGTGAATACAATGCCAGGCAATTTTGTGTTGTAAAGAAATGTAACAGAATCTATAATGGAATAATGTTCCATATTTTCCTGTTGTTCAACAGATGTGAGTGTAAGCGGCATAGCATTAAATTCTGCATTAGGAATAAAGTCGCCATTAATAGTTGCTCCGTATTTGTCATATAAAACCGGGATGCGTGGATCATTAGCAGGCTTCAGTACTTCTTCAAGGGCAAAATAAGGTGCCGGGTAATTTGTCCAGTCTGTAAAGGCGTTATGAAGATCATCTGAGTATGTTGTTAACGGCATAAGAAGAATATCATGCATGCCAGGAGAATAACCTGCATCGTTAAGGAGCGGATAGTGCGCTGCATCATTCAGCATTTCGAGCACCGCGATTTTCGATTTATCTTCATCCACATAGGATAGTCTCATTAAAAGTCGTAACCGAAGTGAGTTGGCATATCGTTGCCATCTTCCAAGATCGCCCGAAAGTAAAATATCCTGTTTTGAAAATTCCGTTAGAGTTGATTGTTCAAGTGTAAGTGTTGCGAAATAATCCGAGATAGTTTTTAGATCATCAATTATGGTTGAATAGATTTGACTGGCTGAATCAAATTTGGCGTAAACAATTTTTCCATCATTGGTTAATTCACCTGCTTCACTAAAAGGTATGTCGCCCCAAAGATCTACCATCTGAGCAGTCTGGTCATACAACACAACCTTGGCCGCTTGCAGATATACATTGGTCTGTTCTTTCTTGATGTCTGTTAACTTATTGTAGGCGCTCTCAAGCGCACGGAAATTAGCAATAACCCCTGCCCCGTTTGCACTTGGCCTATAATAATCATCCCAACGATCTTGAATGTAACTCTCGTTTTGCTGATACATGGATTGGCTGTTCAGATAACTAACAGACTGACTATATACGCCAACATGCCAATTAACGAATGTGCTGATCTCCCAATAATAAGGTCTTACTCTGTTGTTATTTAGTATGGCTGTAAGAAATTCTCCAGGTGTTGGAGTAACATTATTGGGATTTTGATAGCGCTCACTTAATTCATGCTGACAAGCCAACAAACTTGTCAATAGAATTAAAACCAACGGTCTCAGTAAAAGCTTTTTCAACTATCAAAATTTTAAAATTCGCAGCAATGTCATTACTCCATTGAACATGAAGCAACTGAAAGCATCTTTTGTATAAAAATCTTTTTAAGTGGGTATTAAATTCGTTGTGCAATTTAATAATAATGTTGCTTACCAACATCAAAACATTTTGTTTAGATACAGGCCTATCTGTAAGCTAATCACATCTATCAAAAACTTAAGTTCACTGCAAAACCATAGCTGCGTGTAGCTGCATTAGAGCCATCATCAATACCCTGACTTAACCAGGTTGTTCCTATGGTTGATTCAGGATCAAGATTCTGTAGTGTTCTCCATACATAAAATAGATTTCGCCCGATGAGCGAGACCTGAATCTTTTGAAAGTGAAGCCTTGTTGAAATTTTCTTAGATAAATCGTACGACAATACTGCTTCTCTCATCTTAATATAGCTATTATCATAAATAGCACCTTTCTGATTCCATGAATCATTTCCCCAACCAAATGTAGTGAGGTAATAACTTGCAGCCTCTATGATTTTTGTATTAGGTTGTCCGTCTTCTGTAACACCTTTCAGCAATACACCATCATGATAAACCTGGGTTCCATTGGGTGCAGCATCATTTGGATTCTCAAGTTGAACTCTTTGACCGTCACTTGTTTCATAATAAGACAATCCACCATGTTTACTGTCCCGGTATTTTAATGTGCTTTCGTACATACCAGCACCCGTAGCATATTTGAGTGGTACTGAAATAATCTTTCCACCAAAGCTGTAGTCCATCATCAGATTCAGTGTAAAGGATTTATACATAAAGATGTTAGAAATACCTCCTGTAACTCTTGGCAAGAGGTTGCCACTTTTAACATAACGGGTTTTATCTATAGTATAAAGACCATCGCTATTTATGATGAAATTTCCGTTACTATCTGTCTTGCGTGGATAAACATAGATATTCCCAATAGACTCTCCTTTTTCAGCAATCACACGAATAGCATTGCCCTCCATACTATTAAACACAAGTTGATTAACGCCCTTCATTAATCTATAAACTTTAGTGGTGGCAAGTGCAGAGCTTACTACTGTATTCCATTTCACACCGGCATTAAGCACTGAGGCATTTAATCCTAATTCAAAACCATGGCCATGCAGTTCGCCAACATTGGTAAGAATTTTATCAGCGCCAGTACTTGTTGGCAAATCGAGTTTTAAAATCTGATCTTTAATATGATTTATATAATAGGTAAAATCTACTCCTACCCTGTTATGGAACATTCTTGTTTCAAGGCCAAACTCAAATTCATATTTACGTTCTGGCTTAATGGAATTATTTCCATAGAGGCTTCCGCTGGTACTCCCGGCATTAACAACGCCTTTCGATGTTGATAGTTGTGTAACGCTATAAATAATGTTTGATTCGTAAACCGGTGGTGCATTGCCCACTACACCATAAGATGCTCTTAGTTTTCCGTAGTTCAGAAAAGATGGCATTTGCAATGCATCTGAAAAAACAAAACCTGAATTTACTGACGGATAAAAGTATCCATTGTTTGAAGGAGGAAGTGTTGATGAATATTCCTGTCTGCCGGTACCTTCAACAAACAGAATGTTTTTATAGCTGAGACTGGCAATGCCCAGGTAGGCATACTTTAATATTGATCGGGTTGATTGCGTTATGGTTAATTCAGGATTATATGAATTTGAGAAAGCGAACACATTCTCTTTCGCCAGCCCTCCATTTGTACTGATTGATTTATCCTGGTAATGCTCATCGCGCACCTGGAAACCTCCATTAAAACCAATTACAAAATCGCTGGTTACACTTTTTGAATATGATAATAAGGCATCACCATAGAAAATGGAATAAAAACCGTTTGATGTTAAGTATGCCCCCGTGCTTGAGGCACCATTAAAAATAGTCGGGTATTCATTATGTTGTTTTGATACGATACCAAGACTTGTAATGTCGTTACCCATGCGCGCCCTTAACTGAAGATTTTTTGTTATATCATAGTTGGCTGTAATGCTTGATATCAATCTGTTCTGTGTCTCGTCTTCACTGTCTCGCAACTGTGTCCACAGCAGGTTCATCACTTCATAGCCACGAGGTGTTGTATATTTCAGCGCTTCGTCAGGATTACGCTGTGCCTGATCGAATGGCACCCATTCATAGCCTTCTGAAGTTTTATATTTATCAAACAACAACGACATCTTCTCTGCTCTGCTAAAGAAGCCGTTATAGCTGTTTGTTATGCGGTTGATTTTGTAAGGGCGATTGTGAACAAAACTATTTGTAAAATTCGCCATCCAGTCAACACGAAGACGATTAGTAAGCTTCAGAGTGGTATTAAAGTTGATGATGTTCTTCGACATTCTGCCTCCAACCTGGATGCCTTCATAATCATTTCGCGAATAAGCAAACCGATATCCAACTTTACCAACCTGATCGTGCAATGCAACATTGAACTGTGAGTTAAAACCTGTTCTATAAAAATCATTATAGTTATTGGGTTGAGGAGAATATTTTCTGACAGAGCCATCCCACCACAATACTTTTTGTCCATCCATCTTAGGACCAAATTGTCCATAAGCTTTAAACAATGGGCGTTTGGCATCATCTATACCATCATTATTCGTATCGACACCAACCCACCCCTCAGCTGTTGCGCCCCATGCCAGATTGGTTGCGCGATCTTGTCCTGGACCATAAACATTTTGATAGTGAGGAGTGAATGCAACTTTCTCAAGAGAAAAATTATAATTAAGATCTACACCCATTCCTACTTTCTTCATTCCTTTTTTGGTAGTGATTACTACGGCTCCATTAGATGCATCAGAACCATACAGGGCCGTTGCACTTGCTCCTTTAAGAGCAGTGAGGGTTTCAATATCGGCAGGATTTATATCGAGAATCCCATTTCCTCTTACGCGCTGATCAGTATAGTAATCGTCATTATTTATGCCCAACGCTCCCTTTTCATTTGCATCACGAATAGGAACTCCATCGACAATATAAAGTGGTTGTGTGTTATAATTAAGTGAGTTGAATCCACGAATCTGTATCGTTACTGCACTTGTGGCTCCACCAGGAGCTGTTCTTATTCTTACACCCGGAATTTTTCCATACAGTGCAGATGCAAAGTTGGTATTACCAGAAGCAACTAACTGATTGCTTCCTATTGTTGTAACAGCATACCCCAATGCTTTCTGATCTCGCTTAATACCCAAGGCGGTAACAACTACTTCAGATAATGGCTGCAGGTTTTCATCCAATACTACCTGGACGAAATCACCATTGCCGGTTATGTCATATTCTTTCTTCAAAAAACCTATGTAAGAGAATACCAATTTGTTTTTTGTATTCACAGGTACTTCTATACTAAACTCTCCGTCAGCATCGGTTATCGTGCCGATTAATGTGCCTTTCAATACCACATTTGCACCGGCAACAGGAATGCCACTGATATTATCTTTAACAAGACCATGAACTATAGATACGGCTGCTTCTTCTTTTAATATCTCTTTTTGTGTACCAGGTAATGGCAGCGGAGAAAGTGCTACTACTTCCTCAAGTGGATAGATAACGTAAATTTTTTCGGCTTCACTACCCACTGTCTTGAATCCAAGCTTGAGTGGTTGCAAAATTTCTTTCAGGTAAACATCAAGATCTGTTTCAAGCAGAGGCCGGTACATGGCATATTTGCCCGAAAGAAATTTCTTCTGATAGGCAAACGTTACATCATAGATTAATTCAAGCTGAACCAGTATGTCGGTGAGCTCTTTTTCCCCGTTATGGGTGTCAGGTGTTTGAGTGCTTTTTTTAGGTGCTGCTCTAAATGCAGCTTCTTGAGCAAATACAGAACCGATTGAACATAGCGTCAGTATAAAGACAGGTGTTAATGCCGCTTTTGATACTGGTTTGGTCATGGTATCTAGCCTTCGTTTTGTGTTCCTTACTTAATTTATGGAACTCACTCACTACAAAATTCGGTAGTCAACCCATCTCTCTAATTAGCATTAAAGGTGAGCTGATTTCCATTCTGTTCTATCTTAATATTCAATGTTTCTGAAAGTACTTTCAATAGAACGCTAACATCTTTACGCGAAATTTTAGCCGTAATTTTTTTCTGATTTAACGAAGGATCCTTTATAACTACGCTATATCCGTAATTGTCCTCAAGGGTGTTGACAATTTCAGATAACGGCGTATCATTGAAAATATAGAAGCTGCTTTTCCAGTTTAGTAAATCCGGACTAACTTCTAATGCATTTTGTTTTACTACAAGTACCTGATCTCCTTTTTGGTAAACTACAAAATCGCCGGGTTGCAGAGTCGCTTCTCCTGCCAGTGAACTTATCTTAACTTTCCCGGATTGAAGATAAACTCCTACCTGCTGACGGCGTGTGCTTACATTAAACTCTGTACCGAGTACCTGAACATGTACTTTCTCTGCTGTGTTTACTTCAAATGTTTTATGTTCTTTTGTTTTAACTATTTCGAAGAACGCTTCACCTTCAAGAAAAACTTCGCGGGTAGCTTTATTGTTCCAGTTGCTTGTAGCAGTTAAGTGAGAATTTGAATTCAATGTAATTTTAGAACCATCTTCAAGAACAAATTCTTTAACTTCTCCATACGCTGTTCGGTATTCGATTGCCTTATCACCGGCAAACTGGTTCCATAAGAAATAAGAACATACCACAAGGGCGATAAATACCGCTGCGATTTTAGCGTATGAAAAACGAGGGGTTTGTTCACGTTCTTTTGATGAATGAATAATGTTGTCATTCAAATTCTTCCAGACCTCTAAATATGCTTCATCTAATTTTTTGTCGCCTGACAAACCAGCTGTTCGGATTAGCTTGATAGCGTCATTAATTTTTTGCTGATACTGTGGATTTTCTTTAACCCACTGATCCCAAAAAACTACAGACTCATTATCGGATGTCAAAACCCACTTCTGAAACCTCCCATCAAGCGCTAAATCCTCAACTGAATATTCTCTATAATCCATTTAATTCCTTTAAAAAATCCATCTATTTCAGTTTAAAACGAGGTTTTCAGGGTATTCTAACCCTCTCAACTGAGAATTATTTATGTTTCAAGGGCAAGCTTATGCACTTTAACTTTTAAAGAAACATCATTTTAATGAAAAGTGCGATATAAGATTATAAAAAATGAGGTGATTCGTTTAGACAAAGTATTAATTTCAACCGCATGAATCCTATAAGAAAAACCGTTATAAAAGCCTGTCTGGGAATATTTGTCCTGGCTATAGTTCATTCGCCAACGTTTGCACAGTTAAAGCCGGATTATAAAAACAGAAATCTGCCAATTGATGCCCGCGTTCAAAATCTACTTAAGGCTTTAACCCTTCAAGAGAAAATATCCATGTTGGGATTTCAAAGCCCTGGAGTTAAACGTCTCGACATACCAGCTTATAACTGGTGGAATGAAGCACTGCATGGTGTTGCTCGCGCTGGCAAGGCTACCATTTTTCCTCAAGCCATTGCCATGGCTGCTACCTTCAACGATAGTTTGGTTAAAGAAGTGGCTACAGCCATCTCAACCGAAGCACGTGCAAAATACAATCTCGCTAAAAAGTTAAATCGTCACGAACAATATATGGGGCTGACATTCTGGTCGCCAAACATTAACATCTTTCGTGATCCGCGTTGGGGTCGTGGACAGGAAACGTATGGTGAAGATCCTTATCTTACTTCGCGCATTGGCACAGCTTTCGTTGGAGGAATACAAGGGAGTGACCTAAACCATCTGAAAGCGTCGGCCTGTGCAAAACATTTTGCCGTTCATAGTGGCCCCGAAGGAATTCGTCATTCATTTAATGCCAAGGTTGATGAAAAAGATCTTCGTGAAACGTATCTCTATGCGTTTAAAGCGTTGGTCGATGCCGGCGTAGAATCTGTGATGTGTGCTTATAATAGAGTTAACGATGAACCTTGCTGTACAGGCAATACGTTGCTTCACCAGATTTTGCGTGATGAGTGGAAATTCAAAGGACATGTTGTAACGGATTGCTGGGCTCTTGAAGACATCTGGAAAAGACACCAGGTAATGGACAATGCTACGCAAGTTGCTGCTGCTGCCATTCGCGCCGGTGTAAACATGGACTGCTCCAATTTGCTTCAGGATGATTTGCAAAAAGCGCTTGACCAAAAACTCATCACAGTAAAAGAAATTGACAACGCACTGACGCCTACATTGCGTACACAATTTAAGCTTGGCTTCTATGACGAACAAGGCGCTGATGCCTACGATGCATTAGGTGAAGAGAGCATCCACAATCAGGCACAAATTAATCTTGCACGAAAGGCAGCACAGCAAAGCATGGTGTTGTTAAAGAATGACAAAAATCTTCTCCCATTAAATCGTGAGCTTTATAAAAGCATTATGGTTCTTGGACCAAACGCTGCCAACGCTGACGTGTTGTTAGCTAACTATCACGGAACCTCTCCTTCTCTTGTAACCTTTGCAGAAGGTATAACGGACGGAGCCGGATCAGCTACTGGCGTTCAATATGACTTAGGTTGCACCGAAACGGACACAACTCACTTTGGCGGTCTCTGGGCTGCCGGTAATAGTGATGTATCTATTGCTGTTGTTGGATTATCACCAATATCAGAAGGAGAAGAAGGTGATGCATTTATGGCACCACCGGGAGGAGATCGTGTAGACTTAAGCATTCCCAAAAGTCATCTTGCATTTTTAAAAGCACTTCGCAAAACCAATAAGCCTGTAGTAGTTGTTGTCACATCTGGCAGTGATGTTGATATTGCAGCAATTGAACCTTATGCCGATGCTATTATTCTCGCGTGGTATCCTGGTGAGCAAGGCGGAAACGCGTTAGCTGATATTGTATTCGGAAAAATATCACCATCAGGAAAATTACCAGTTACTTTTTATAAATCATTAAACGATCTACCTCCTTATAATCAATATGCCATGCAAGGCAGAACATATCGCTACTTCAATGGCAATGTTCAATATCCTTTTGGATTTGGACTAAGCTATACGTCTTTTAGTTATGAATGGAGGACAGTTCCTCAACCAACATACTCAGCACTCAAGGCAGATGAGAGTATTGAACTTTCTGTTAAGATCAAAAATACAGGTGCTATGAACGGTGATGAAGTAGCACAGCTTTATGTTCAATATCCTGATGGGGAACGAATGCCCGTAACAGAGTTGAAACAATTCAAACGAGTTACTATTCAGCATGGTGAAGAAAAGACTTTAACCTTTAAGTTGCCTGTTAATGAATTACGCAAGTGGAATTTAAAAGATCACAAGTGGAATATTGCTCCAGGCAATTATCGCATTACTATTGGTAGCCACTCACGTGATATAAAATTGAAAGCTGACTTTAAAATCGTCAATAAATAATATTTAAAAAAGGATGTAAAGAAGAAGGAGGATGAAGGAGGATATCGGTGTCCTCCTTCTTTCGTATAGCGTCAGACTAAAAATTATCAAACTCTGAAGGCATGGCTTATACTCGTTGTTGGCTCGGTCATTTTCCTTCTAAAATCATTTTTTAGCATGAAGTCCTTCATCTCCCCGAATCCTAAGTTCCGGTTTAGGTTGTTCATTCATCAGTTGAATCTCTACCAATATCAAACTTCGATGTCTTTCATCAATATAGTTCAACTTATCCAATCGCTTAATATCAACCACAGTGAAGTAAGATGCGTCCACTTTAACTTTTGATTTATCCACAATCAACTTGTCATTAACCGTGTAGACTACCTGACCTGCTGAATCGATAATAGCACTATTGGTTCTCAAAACATCATCTAGCGACAAAAATATCAGTTGATGCTTTGTCTTAATATAAATCGATCCCCGTTCAGTCTTTTTATCAACCGTCACCTCATCGATACTAGAAGGGTTTATAAAAATATTTTCTATATCAATCTCTTCTGAGTTTAAATAATAAAGAGGAGAGAATTGATGCTGACCAAAAATGTCAGGCGTTACCAAAGTCAAAATCAATACAACTAATATTTTCATCTGTCTGGTTTTTACTAATACTTA
Source organism: Cyclobacteriaceae bacterium (assembly GCA_036569145.1). Lineage (GTDB taxonomy): Bacteria > Bacteroidota > Bacteroidia > Cytophagales > Cyclobacteriaceae > DATCRE01. The sequence continues at coordinate 19,556 of DATCRE010000330.1, read as the reverse complement.
TATATTGATGAGAAGAAATTCTGAATTCATTCAGTTAAGATTTCATAGTACAACAATTTCCGCATTTACATCTGTCGGTGAAATCAGCGTTTGATAAACTACGCAATATCTTTCGGTTAATTTTAAAAGTGTTCCAATTCTATCCTTACTTTCAGATGTATTGAGTTGAAATATTAAACGGATATTTTTAAACCCAACTTTCGCCTCTTTATCGACACCAAGCGTTCCACGAAAATCTAAATCGCCTTCTGCTTTAACCATTCCATCAACGAGGTTGAATTCTATTGCTGTAGCAACCGCTGTTAATGTTACACCTGCACAAGCAACCAAAGCTTCAAGGAGTAAATCGCCTGAACATGCGAGCATCCCAGTTCCACCTGTTGCCGGATGAAGTCCCGCTTCAACCATTGCCCGGCCCGTTTCGACTTTACAGGAAATTCCTTCACCAATTTTACCACTTGCCCGAAGTGTAATCAACGCAGCATCCGAATCGCTGCGATATTTCTCCTTCAAGGGTGTTTGAATCTTTTTTAGTTCATCAGCATTCATGCATCTTATTGTTGATTCGTTATCGAGAACATTATTAAATCAATGTCAGGAAATCAGAAGCTGCGGTTTCGTCTTATATACTTTCCATAAAAACTCACCGAAGATTGTATTAGCCCACGCAAACCATTTGCGTGTAAATTTTTTAGGATCATCTTTATGAAACGACTCATGCATCAGACCTGTTCCTCCATGTGTAAGCTTAAGCGTTCGTATGCAATCTTTAATTTCTTTATCATCATTGCTTGTCAATCCTTTTATTATGATACTCAACGGCCAGATCATGTCTGCACCGGCATGGGGGCCACCGATACCATCACCAGCTGTGCCTTTATAGTAAAACGGATTATTATCTGATAATAAGAACTTTCGTGTATTGCGATATACTTCGTCGTTGCTTTCAACAGCACCTAAATAAGGAAGCGATAATAAGCTTGGCACGTTAGCATCGTCCATAAGATTGCAACTGCCCATGCCGTTAACTTCATAAGCATAAATCTTTCCGAATTGCGGATGATTAATGGTGCTGCTGTTTTGTAAGGCACTCATTACTTCTGTAGCTAACGCATCCAGTTCTTTTGCAAGATCGTGATCATTAAATATCGAACTTATCATGGCAGAAGCTTGTCGTAAACTTACAACGGCAAAAAAGTTAGAAGGAATCAAATACGAGAATACAGTAGCATCATCACTTGGTCTGAAAGTAGAACAGATAAGACCGTTGGGTTTGACGGGATAGCCATATCCGCTCAACGGAACACCATCGGTAGCCCATGATGTAGTTCGCTGAAAAGTATACGGCCCCTGATTTTCTTTTCGCTGTTGTTCCTTAAATGTTTTTAATATGGTTTTTATACAGAGCTTCCATTGCTCATTAAAAGGCGATGTATCTTTTGTTTCCGTCCAGTAATGGTAAGACAAACGGATCGGATAGCACAATGAATCTATCTCCCATTTGCGTTCGTGGATTCCCGGTTTCATATCCGTGAGGTCATCCTTCCATTCACTAACTTTCGTAGTATCATCATAAAATGCATTAGCATAAGGATCTTTAAGAATGCATTTAGTTTGTCTGCCGATAACACCTGCTATTAAATTCTGAAGCGCAGGATCAGACTTCATGAATGGCAGGTAAGGCCAGATTTGTGCAGTGCTGTCGCGCAGCCACATGGCATCAATATCTCCCGTGATAACATAGGTATCAGGTTCTTTTCCTTTTGATTTTAAAAATACAGTAGTGTCCAACGTGTTAGGGAAACAGTTCTCAAACAGCCAACCCAGTTCTTCATCTTTTACATTTGTTTTAAATTCTTTGATTGCCTTTTCAATAGCATCACTTGAAAAATGACGCTGTTCTTTAGAAGGTCTTACTACTGGAAATGGAAATGTATGCTGCTCAAGGGCAGTGTTCTGGCTAACAGCCTTAAATGGATTCAACAATATGCCAGACCCTATAAGCCCGGCATGACGGATAAACTCAAGACGATTCATTTATATCAATTGCTTTAAATGTTTTTAACAAAGCATCAACTCACAACAAATTGTTTTTTTCGCAAGCGATGTGCTATTAAAATTAATGAAAACTTTAACTCAACAAATTAACATGCAGAATGAATCGACATTATTTTTTTGCGTGCATTAGTAAACACAACAGGTTGCTTGCATCACTCCAAAAGAAAATATTTTTTACTTCACTCCCTTCTCTGGATTCCATGAGCCTTGAAGCTTGCGCACAAAAATAATCTGTCCAGTATGGTAAGCATTATGGGTGTTGATGTTCGCAATTGTAGTATACCATGTCTTTAGCTTTTTCTCATCTGCATTTTGAATTGCCTTCTCCCAATCCGACAAAACCTTGTCTAATTTTTTTACGAGATCTGCCCAACTATTCTGATCAAATGAGTTAAAGGTTTCATCATTGTTGCCGCTGAATTCGGGCAACTTCTGATCGTTGAATTTTGCGAGCTCACGTTCATTCCAGAATACCAGGTGATACGTTAGCTGACCTACTGAATGATTGCCGCTGCTTCCGTCGGTCCACATAGCCTGCTCGGGTGTTAAGCCTTCAACAGCCTGATTCGCGGGAACAAACCATTCCTTTTGATTATGCGTAGTTTTAAGTTGTGTCAGTAATACAGATTTTAACGAAACATCTGCTGTAGCTTGTCCAAACAAAATCGATGATGGAAGGATAAAGAAAATAACGATGAGATTTTTCATGGTGAGTTTGGGTTTTAAATGCAAGAAGAATTAGTATCCAACTTACTCAACATAACTCACAACCACAATAAAAAATCCATTGCAGTTATCTCATAGCATACCAAAATTGTCGCTGCTAACTTGCAATCTCAATCTTCACCTTTATCTTCTTCAGTTTTTCATTCTTGATGGCTGGTAAAAGTTTGTTTACCAGTGAACGTTTTACAGAGACATACGAGGCATTATCAAGTGTTGTGATCAAACCAATATCATCGCCTTTAAGTCCACCTTTTTTCATGAGCAATCCGGCGATATCACCTTTGCTGATTTTATCTTTCTTGCCTGCGCCGATGTAAAGCGAAATATATTTTGGCGCTGGTGGCAATGTTAATGCCTTGGTAAGTTTTAATTCTTCAATCGTATCGTCGATGTATTCGGGAAGAGTTTCATCATTGGCAAGAACAAGATATGCTTCGCCATCAGCATGCATACGCGCGGTACGTCCATTGCGATGTGTAAATGCTTCTTCGTTGGTTGGTAACTGATAGTGCACAACATGCCTGATCTCCGGAATATCAAGACCACGCGAGGCAAGGTCGGTTGAGATTAATACCGTGAAAGCACCTCCTCTGAATTTAATGAGACTCTTTTCGCGATCAATCTGATCCATTGCTCCATGTAAAATACCATGCTCAAACTTATTGCTTTTAAACACGGCACTAATTCGCTCAACGGCATCTCTGTGATTACAAAACACCAAACAAACCTCCTCATTGAATCCTGCTACCAGACGCATGAGCGTATCAACCTTGTCAGTGCTGGAGGTATGAATAAGTTTTAGCTTTAATTTGGTTTCTTCTACCTGGAATAAATAGCTTACTACCTCTGGCTTTGTGAACGGGAGGAATTTAGGTAACGGTGCGAGCTGTGTAGCTGATGTTAATATAAGCTGGTACTTTTTTCCGAGTGCTTTAATGCTGATTTCTATCTGGTCTTCAAAACCCATCTGAAGTGATTTGTCGAACTCATCGAGCACTATTACTTTCACATGGCGCGTATCAAACGATCTTCTTTCAATATGATCAACAAGTCTGCCGAGGGTAGCAATAATAAGTGCTGGTGCTTCACTCAAACTGTTCTGTTCGATCTTCATAGAATGACCACCGTAACAACAACTCACTTTATATGATGTTTTCATCGCTCTGAAAACCTGCTCAATCTGAAGTGCCAGCTCACGCGAAGGAGCAATAACAATAGCTTGCACACCTTCTGCTTCGGGCGATAATTTATTTAGTATAGCCATCAGGTAAGCCAGGGTTTTTCCTGAACCTGTAGGCGAAAGAAGAAGTAAATTGGCTGAAGATTCAGCTTTTTCAATAACCGAAAGCTGCATCTCATTGAATTCTGAAATTGAAAGATTCTTTAAAATGGCAGCGTGTTTTGTATTCAAATTGTGTTGCATGCCGCAAAGGTAATCTTATTTAAGAATTACTTATCGGTAATTTAAGTCAGGGATCAATGATTGTCATCCGACGATTCATGTTGCAGCTTGGTGAGCAGTATTTCTAATTCATGTTTTTTGTTTCGGTAAATACCATGCTCCCATCCTCCGGCAAAAAATGCCAACATAAAAAAGATCAGCAAGATGATTATTATCCACGTTGATTTTCCGTCTTCTATCACACTAAGAATACTGAGTAACCCAACAGGCACAATGTTCCAGCGCATGGCTTGTGATAAACGTACCTGGTAAGTTGCCGTTGAGAGGGCATGTTTAAGTTCACCAAGCATGGAGCGTTCAAATTGATGTCCTTCTTTTATTCTGCGAACTCTGTTAAGCAGCAAATAGCTCGCACTACTAAACATCCAGGCAGATAAAATATACATCGATATATTTACTTTTTGATTATAGATGGTTGTACCAAGAATGAAACAACCACCAACAATATTTACAATAAATATCAACAACTCACTGGTATTCGTAATGTGATTCACCTGCTTCTTCTTCGACAGAATTCGGTTATACAATGCCTGTTCATTTATGGCATAGAGAGATTGATTATTTTGTGAATCCCAGATTTGTTGCAGTTCTTCAAATTCCATGATAATCATATTTTTTTGATTTGGCGGTAAGCTGTTTTTTGATGCGATTGATTTTCACACCAACATTTGATTCTGTTATACCCAATATAGAAGCCATTTCTTTATAGCTGAAACCATCCAGAAGCAATAAGGTAATGGAGCGATCTATTTCGTCTAGTTTGTGAATCTCTTCATAGAGCCACGAAAGTCTCTCATCAACTTGCTCTTTGCCTTGTTGTAAGAGATGCTGTGCCACATCCTTTGTTTCAGGTTGATTATAATACTTTCGTTCTTTTCCAATCCATTTTATAGCTGTATTAAGTGCAACACGATAGATCCACGTTGTAACAGCCGACTCTTGCCTGAACGATGGAATTGAATGCCACATCTGAATGGTGATCTCCTGGAAAAGATCGTCCTGATCCATAGCCGTAAAGGTATACGCCCTGATTATTTTGAAGATTAGCCCTTTATGCTGACCGAGCCAGTTTTCAAAAATAATCTTCTGTTCATTGTCAGTCACAATACTAATTGTTTTTGCCTATTAGTACGAGTAAGGAAGGGTTTCTTACAAAGAAGGAATTAATTATTAATTCATGTAACGCTAAGCATTCTTTTGATTTAACACTTCAAGAAAATGTTTGTTGGTCATAATTCCCAGGATATTTCCAAAAGGATCAACTACTGATGCCGTAACAAAATTTCCTTTTCCCCCACTATGGTCGGTAATGGGTTGGTAAAGTGTTGCACCCATAGCGATCAGTTTGTCGAGTGTTGTCTTTAAGTCGTCAACGTGCCAATATGCTATTGCTCCTCCAGAATTTTTTGTTGCACCGGCGGGAGCAAATGAGCTATCAATTATTCCAAGTTCATGCTGATAATCCCCGACACGAAACTCAGAATATCCGGGAACATTGAAATATGGTTCGATGCCTAATAATTCGCTATACCATTTTTTTGCTGCAGCATGATCAGTGGCATAAAAGCTGATGGTTGCGAGTCCGCGAAGTACGTGTGATTTTGTCATTTCCATTTTGTTTTAGATTTGTTTCAATAAAAGTAAAATGACATCGTGACAGCCCTATGTCAGCTAGTTTTAACGTAATTCACTATGACAGAAAATATTTCTTCAATTCAATCAATTCAACTTCCTTTAAAAGTCTGCCGAACCCAGTGGTTGGGAATGGTTTACTTTTCCCGGTAAGCTGATAGCCGTGTCGTATATACCAATTCATAAGTTCAGTCCTGCCTGACACTACAGTCATCACAATAGCAGTACATTGATGTTTCTTTGCATATTCATCGGCAAAGTTGAGCATTGCCTTTCCAATGCCTTGCGCCTGAATCTCAGGTGAAACCGTTAAAGTGCCCAGGTAAAGTTCATGATCTTGCATTTCCAGATAACAACAACCTATGATTGCATTATTTTCGTTTACGTATTTTATTAAAGTACCCTTCGGACTTTCAAACATTCTACGTACCTCTGTTTCATTCATACGGTTTCCTTCGATAATTCCATTTTCATTTGTCCAGCCTTTTTTTGAAGCCTCTCCCCTGTAAGCATTGTTGATTAGATTATTTATTTGAGAAATGTCCTCAGCCGTTGCTTCTAAAATTTTGTCTTTATTCATTTTCATCATGGTAATTTATTAGTAATTCCTGACAGAGCGTGTTCAGTTAAGCGGAAAGCATAACTTAAATGTAGATTAAAATCCATCCATTCGTAATACCTTTATCAAGCCGTTACGTTTCCTGTTTAAAAGTTATGAATCCGGTTTTGTTTATTGAATAACGGTTAAAATTCAAAAGGCATTCGATAACGACTTATGCTCTCAATCAGAATGATCTGTAAGCTATCTCCTCCAACAACTAGTCTGAATTACATGTTGAAGATTACTTGCTATCGTTTGCACTGATGTAGTTGCCATTGCTAAAATTCAAGAAGGGAAAATCATAATTTTTCGTTATTTTCATTTAAGGTTATTTTAAGATTCACAGCTTGTGTGCCTAATCAACTTGAAATACTTTTGCCATCTGATGATAAAAGCATTAATCAGATTTCTTCTGTCACTATGTTTCCTGCTGTTAATTGGGTATGGACATGTGCATGCTCATATCCGACAGAGTAGTATTTGCTATTCCCCCATAAAAATCCGGAAGGTCTCTGAGTATATCAATGCTTGTATTACCCAAAACAAGCAGGCCTTTATCTCCACTTCTTCGTCACTTCCTAAGAAGAAGCGCTTCAAGCTACACGTTCCTGATATTGAACGTAAAGAAGACGAATCGATTTCTCCTGAAAAATATTTAGAAGTAAGCAACTACTTTACAACCATTTTTAACGCCCTGCCATCTGCTGAGTACTTCTTTCATAACATTAGAAATAGCTCAGCTTTCTTTAAAGATTTTTCTTACCGCTCATTATACAAGTCTTTGTATCTCATCCTTCAGGTAGTTAGGATATGATATAAAAACTTAATTGGGCAAGTGGAAAAATATCAAACCTCTACTTGTTTTTACTGTCAAAACATTTCTCTGAGCAGAAATGCATTGGTACTGGTGAAAGCAATTATTATAAAAATTTATTAACAGAAACGAATCGTTTAAAGAACAATTATTATGCGGAGAAATCTCATGTTTATGTTCATTGGCCTATCACTGGCATTTTGCCTGACTGGCTGTGGATCACACAAAGAAGAAAAGGAAGCTGAGACCAAATTTTTGGTTACGAGCCCATTAAAGAAAGACACGCTGACAACAAGAGAGTATGTATGTCAGATTCGTGCCATCCAACATATCGAATTGAGGGCTCTGGAGAGAGGTTACTTACAGGAGATTTATGTGGACGAAGGACAAGTAGTAAAGAAAGGGCAGCGAATGTTTCAGATCATGCCCCTGTTGTACAATGCCGAACTGCAAAAAGCACAAGCTGAAGCTAACTTTGCAGAAATTGAATACCTGAACACAAAGTCACTTGCTGATAGCAACGTCGTGTCAAAAAATGAATTGGCTATGGCCAAAGCAAAATTTGATGAAGCTAAAGCCAAGTTATCATTAGCTCAGGTTCACCTGGGCTTTACAAATGTTAAAGCACCTTTTGATGGTATCATGGACCGCTTCTATGCGCGACAGGGAAGTCTTTTGGAAGAAGGTGATTTACTTACTGTTCTTTCAGATAACAGCAAAATGTGGGTTTACTTTAACGTTCCTGAAGCTGAGTACCTGAATTACAAAGAGCATGCAAAGAAAGACAGCGTGATGAAGGTAAAACTGATTATGGCAAATAACCAGATGTTTGAGTATCCAGGAAAAGTTGAAACCATTGAAGCTGACTTTAACAATGAGACGGGAAATATTGCGTTCAGAGCAACATTCCCTAATCCAAAAGCACTCTTGAGACATGGTGAAACTGGTAACGTACAAATGGTTGTGCCATTTATTAATTCACTGATCATTCCTCAGAAAGCAACCTTCGAGGTATTGGAAAAGAAATACGTTTTTGTTGTTGATAAAAATAACATCATCAGGCAGAGAGAAATTAACATCGCCGCTGAGATGCCTGACTTATATGTAATCAAATCAGGAATCACTGAAAATGATAAGATACTATTAGAAGGTATACGTAAAGTGAAAGACGGTGAAAAGATCGCGGAGCATGAATATGAAGATCCGAAAAAGGTCATCTCTCACTTGAAAGTATATGTTGAATAAATCTAACTATTAGAAAGCAAGAAGATGTTTAATGTATTCTTAAAACGGCCGGTACTTGCTATAGTATTTTCCGTTGTCATTATTTTCATGGGTATACTTGCGATCAACACGCTCCCAACGTCGCAGTTCCCATCAATTGCTCCTCCAATGGTTATGGTTTCTGCGTCATATCCTGGCGCGAGTGCTAAAACACTGACCGAGTCCGTTATTATTCCACTTGAGCAAGCCATTAACGGTGCGTGGGGTATGCGTTACATGACTTCTGATGCTACCAGTGCGGGTGAAGCAAACATCCAGGTAGTATTCGAACCGGGTAGTGACCCTAACCAGGCACTGGTACAAATATCCAACCGTGTTGAACAGGTACGGAACAGGCTCCCACCCCTCGTTCAGCGTGAAGGGGTAATCATTACACCAATCATGCCCAGCATGTTGATGTACGTTAACTTGTACAGTACGGACAAGAATGCCAACATGAAGTTCCTCTTCAATTATGCAGGGGTAACGATGATTCCGGAATTACAACGTATCAATGGTATCGGTCAGGCGAGGATTCTTGGTAGCCGCCAGTACGCTATGCGTGTATGGCTGAACCCTGAACGTATGCGTGCCTATAAGATCTCTCCTGACGATGTGATGGAGGCTATGAACGATCAGAGTATCATTGGTAAGCCAGGTCGTATTGGTCGTGGTGATAGTAAACGTGCCGAAGCCCTTGAATACGTTTTGGCTTACTCAGATCGATTTAATGATCCTAAGCAATATGAAAATATTATTCTGAGAGCTAATCCTAACGGAGAGCTTCTCCGCCTGAAGGATGTAGCATCGGTTGTATTAGGTAGTGAGTATTATGACATTTACTCTAACCTTAACGGACACCCCTCGGCGGCGATTGTATTGAAGCAGACTTATGGAAGTAATGCCAGTGCCGTTATTGAAAATGTAAAACACAAACTGGATGAGCTTAAAAAATCATTCCCTCCCGGAATGGATTATGAAATCAGTTACGACGTTTCCAAGTTCCTTGATGCTTCAACAGAGAACGTTATTCACACACTGAGAGATGCCTTCATCCTCGTGGCGTTGGTGGTGTTCATATTCCTTGGCGACTGGCGTTCTACACTTATTCCAACGTTGGCCGTACCTATTTCCCTTATCGGTGCCTTCATCTTCATGCAGTTGTTCGGATTAACGATCAACATGATTACACTCTTCGCACTCGTGTTGGCCATCGGTATTGTGGTGGATGATGCGATTGTGGTTGTTGAAGCGGTGCACGCGAAGATGGAAGAAGAACATTTGTCTCCCTACAAAGCGGTACGAAAAGTTCTTGGTGAAATCAGTGGTGCCGTTATCGCTATCACGTTATTGATGACTGCCGTGTTCGTTCCGGTGGCATTCATGTCAGGTCCGGTAGGTGTATTCTACAGACAGTTCTCCATCACGATGGCCAGCTCCATTGTTCTTTCAGGTCTCGTAGCCCTTACGCTTACACCCGTGCTTTGCGCTATGATCTTGAAAAATACGCATGGAAAACCACGCAAGAAAACATGGTTAAACAGAAGCCTCGATAGTTTCAACAGAGGATTTGAAAAGCTCACCAACAAATATGTTTGGGTGTTAAACCTGATAGCACACCGCAGATGGGTAACAGCCGCTATGTGGATAGCATTTGCTGCTGGTATTTTTGCCATCACTGAATATTTGCCTTCAGGTTTTATTCCAAGTGAAGATCAGGGTATGCTCTATGCTATTATCCAGACACCTCCAGGTTCAACGCTTGAACGTACTAATGATATATCTCGCCAGCTACAGGCAATCATTGAGAAAGTAGAAGGTATACAATCTGTTTCTTCTATAGCGGGTTATGAAGTACTTACTGAAGGTCGTGGATCTAACGCTGGTACTTGTTTGATCAACTTGAAACCCTGGTCTGACCGAAAACATACTGTTAGTGAAATCATTTACGAGCTGGAAGAAAAATCGAAGGCTATCCCGGGAGCAACCATCGAATTTTTTGATCCGCCAGCAGTACCTGGTTATGGTGCAGCGGGGGGATTTGCTTTACAGCTTCTTGATAAGAATCCTGATGGTACTTATGAAGATCTCGAAAAGGTGAAGAATGAGTTTATGGCCGAGCTGGAAAAACGTAAAGAGTTATCTGGTTTGTTTACATTCTTCAGTGCTAACTATCCTCAATATGAAATTGAGATCGACAACCAGTTAGCGATGCAGAAAGGTGTTACTATTGGTAATGCCATGAACACGCTTTCTATTTTCGTAGGTAGTACGTATGAGCTTGGTTTTATCAAATACCAACGTTTCTTCAAAGTGTTCGTACAGGCGGCGCCAGAATTCAGAAAGCTTCCATCCGATGTTCTTAATCTTTGGGTAAAGAATGATCGTGGTGAGATGGTTCCTTTTTCAGCCTTCATGAAAATTAAAAAGAAACAGGGCGCCAATGAAATCAACCGCTACAACATGTATAACACGGCGGCTATCCGGGGTGCTCCTTCAAGAGGATATAGTAGCGGTGAAGCTATTAAAGCCGTACAGGAAGTGGCAGCTAAAACTTTGCCACGCGGTTATGACATCGACTGGGCAGCTCTTTCTTATGACGAAGTGCGACGTGGAAATGAAGCGGTTTATATATTCCTTATTGTATTGGCCTTCGTATACCTGGTGCTTGCAGCGCAGTATGAAAGCTTCATCATTCCATTGGCTGTAGTGCTTTCATTACCAGCCGGGGTTTTCGGATCGTTCCTCTTGATTAAATCAATGGGACTTGCAAATGATATTTATGCCCAGGTAGGATTGGTGATGTTGGTTGGTCTGCTCGGTAAAAACGCCGTGTTGATTGTAGAATTTGCTGTGCAGAAAAATCGACAAGGTGCGTCTATACTTGATGCCGCTATTGAAGGTGCCAAGGTTCGTTTCCGTCCGATCTTGATGACATCATTTGCCTTCATTGCAGGGTTGATACCGTTGGTGATTGCTCACGGTGCCGGTGCTATTGGTAATCGTACCATTGGTGCATCAGCACTCGGAGGTATGCTCTTCGGTACACTCTTCGGTGTAATCATCGTTCCAGGTTTATACTTTATATTCGGCACATTAGCTCAAGGCAGAACGCTGATTAGAGATGAAGAGCAAGATTCATTAACAGAAAACTTAGTCCATCAAATGGACGCTTTTCCACAAACAGAAGACACGGAAGACGATGACAATGCACACTAAGAAAAGATTAAAATATATAGGGATAACGTGTGTTGTCCTCCTATTTACAGCCTGTACCGGACCTGCATTGGTTCAGAAGACTGAGAATAAAAAAGTTCCTGTGAGTTATAAAGACTCACAGGATACAGTTAATACAGCAACAATCAACTGGAAGGAATTTTTTACCGATCCATACCTGGCTAACCTTATTGACACAGCCCTGAGAAACAACCAGGAACTTAACATCATTCTGCAAGACATTAAGATTGCTCAGAATGAAGTGAGAGCCAGAAAAGGAGCTTATCTGCCATTTGTTGATATCGGCGCCGGAGCAGCAATTGAAAAAACTCCACGCTACACAAGAGATGGTGCTGTTGACGAAAGCACTGATATCAGACCAAATCAGAAAGTACCTGATCCATTACCTAATTTTATGTTAGGTGCTAATGTTTCATGGGAAGTGGATATCTGGAAAAAGCTGCGCAACGCTAAGAAGTCGGCCGTGTACAGTTACCTGGCTACTATTGAAGGTAAAAATTTCATGGTCACTAAATTGATCGCTGAAATTGCTACCTCCTACTATGAGTTGATGGCCCTGGATAATCAGTTGGAAATTCTAAAGAAGAACATTGAAATCCAAACCAACGCACTTGAGATTGTAAAGCTGGAGAAAATTGCCGCCAAGGTTACAGAGTTAGCGGTGCGCAAATTCCAGGCAGAAGTATTCAAAAACCAAAGCCGTATATTTGCTATCAACCAGAGCATTGTAGAAACTGAGAATAGAATTAATTTTCTGGTGGGGAGATTTCCTCAGCACGTGTTAAGAAACTCGCAGCAATTTGTTGACTTACCAACAGATTCTATTCAGGCTGGTATTCCATCACAACTTTTAGCAAATCGTCCTGACATCAGGCAAGCTGAACAACAATTAGCGGCATCTAAATTAGATGTGAAAGTTGCTAAGGCTTATTTCTATCCTTCGTTAATGATTACTGGCGGAGCAGGCTTCCAGGCGTTTAATGCAAAGTTTTTATTTAATACACCTCAGTCTATACTTGCCAACATTGCAGGAGATTTAGTCGGACCGCTAATCAACAGGAACGCCATTAAGGCTGCTTATTATTCTGCCAATGCAAGACAGATCCAGAATGTTTACAATTACGAGCGTACTATTTTAACAGCGTACATCGAAGTTGTCAACCAGCTGTCAAACATGAACAATTTGCAAAACAGTTACGATCTTAAAACCAAACAAGTGGAAGCGCTAACGCGATCTATCGAAATTTCAACAGGCCTTTTCAAATCAGCGCGAGCTGACTATATGGAAATCCTGATGACGCAGCGTGATGCGTTAGAATCAAAATTTGATCTGATCGAAACCAAGATGCAACAGATGCATGCCAAGGTAAACATTTACCAGGCATTAGGTGGTGGATGGAAATAATATGTAATGCTTAGAAATTCGTAGCAGTACTGAAAGTACTTGATAAAAAAGAAAGCCGTTTTACGGTATGTAAAATGGCTTTCTTTTTTACATCACCCATATATATATCTTGAGTAAACAAAGAAATTTTATTTTCTAATTTAAAAGCCAGATATTATAAGCTGAAAATTTATTGTATATGATAAAGAGAGTTTTACTTTTTACGCTATTCGTCGTCACAGGCTGCAAGACATCTAACCTCCCACCGAACAAGGCTGTCGAAAAGCTAGGGGCAAATCCATACTTTGAAATTGACGAGCAAGCAGTTAGTCAAAGCGATTTGGGCAAGTATAACCCAACAGACATCGCTTTACTGTCAACATACTATGACAAGGATGCTATAAAAAGATTTGGGGACAAAGCCAAAGATGGGGCTGTGATCATTGAGACTAAAACTTTTGCGACTAATAAATATGAGGCATTCTTTAGATCCTACTCGAAGGAATATGAACAAATGATTAAAGAGACAGACAGGACTGATATACAATACATATTAAATGACAATGTCCTCACGGAGAATTTTGAAGGTAATTTAGCTCTGCTAAACAACAAATTATTAAAAGAATTAAAGGTGATTAATCAGGAGATGTTACTGGACAAGTATAAAGTTCAGAACAAAAAGATCGGTGTGATACTAAAGGCTGATAGGCCAAAGGATTTATATAACTCCAAAGAGAAGTTCTAAATATTACGTCTAGAATGAGGGCAAGATACTATAAACTTATTGCATAATAAACCACAAATGACATCAGAACCCAAGAAGAAAAACTTTATGGCAGGTAAGCATTGGGTGATTGTAATTATCATTCTGGTAGCTGGATATCAAATCTATAATGGGCTAAGTGATTTAATAGAATCAAGAAGAGCCAAAGAACAATGGACTAATGATGACTATACACTTCTGGTTAACAAGTGCATTCAGGAAACTGGAGATAAAGGAGTTAAGTATTATGACTTGACACGTGCCTATTGCGAATGCTCAAACGATAAAATAAAAGCCAAATTCAGCAAACAACAATATATTGAGATAATCAAAAAACCAACTGAAGAGCAGGTAAAAATACTGTTACCAGTTTTTCAAGACTGCTTGACGAAATATCAAGATAGGATAAATGAATTGGAAAAATAATCTAAGTCTCGCCTCTGTTGGCGTTCTTCACAAACAAGGGCGAGTTTGATCTTGAACAGCAAGCCTTCCTACTACATACATTCATTCAACCAGGCCTTAGCACTCTCTTCATCGGTGAAATATGATTTTTTTAATTTATGAACATTTTCGCCTTCATGTGTTACTTGCATGGATATCTTACCAAAAAGATCTTCAGGCTCTACAATGGCTACATAGTTAATGCCCGCCGCTGCTATCTTGGGATACCACGTATTTCTGAGATAGTTAACAGCACCCTCCGGGTATACACTCATCTGTCGTAAATTAATAAGGCACTTGCCCAGACTGTGGTGTACAATTATATTATAACTATACTCTGTTATACCCACCAATTCATCGTAAGTAAGATACCCTTTACAAGTTAGATGCATACATGATAGTTCAGGATCATGATTCGATGACCCATATTCCAGGTTAAGGTTCTCCATTTTATATTACATTTTTAAATAACGTATAACTCTATATTGAATGCCGAAAGCATTTTAGGACAAGCACAAAAATATTAAAAACGTTAAAAGACTGAGACAGTAAAATTACGGATCAATGTCTCTGTAAAGAATTTGCTACATCAGCAGACTCTTCCTGCCACAAGCTTAGCGTAGTGATTATATGGTTAACAACGGTATTCTATGTACTCCACGTACGTATTTTTCTATGACCACGTACTACGTCCTAAGTAAAAATTGAATTCAATTAATTTTGAAATCATAAACCTTCTTAAAACCGGAAAAATACATTTCATCACTATGAAACAATAGAAGTAGGTTTGAGCAAACCGAAACCATGCTTATAATTCAATGAAATTTAAAAGGCTGAAATCAACTTTTCGCGCATCCGTTGTGTCTATCGGCGTAGTGCTTGTAACGATGCTATCCTGTAAAGATGAACTTATTGAAAACCATGTAAGCAGTAAAAATGCTACTGGCACTGAAAGTGCATTCTCAAGTCCCAAAGTTGTTGCAGTAGATCCGCTTCTCGACTCTGTCGAAACACCAACCATTCTGGGGGCCCGTTTAACAAATCCTTATTTGCTTGACAATATGAAGCAAGCCTATCTAAAAGTTAAAGGAACCAGTACGGGACTTACTGTTAACAATCTTTATGTAAGATTTCAACCCACTTCTATAAGCCAGCTTGTTACACTCCAGGAAACATTGGATTTAGAACTGACGGATGTACCGATGGACTATAAGATTATACAACATGGAGAGTATTATCAAGATCCTTCCATACCCGATGAACAAATTACCTATCAATATGCCGTAGTGCCACCAACATTTTCATTCCCGGCAGACATACCTTATACTGTGATCGCTCCTTTACACATTCCAACGGATACAAATGTAGAAGCCGCTGCAGAACAACTGGCAGGTTTAAACAGTGATGGTGATGATCTGGCCACTGCCAGCGGTGGCGGAACTATTTCAAATACTTTGGCAACGCCTATGGTTGTACAATGCGCAGCCGGTTATCATTGGGATTATTCCATAGGCAAGTGCATAGCCGATGCCTGTGATGATGGAATGCATTATGATACCTCACTCGGCAAATGCGTGGCTGACCCTGCACCAGCGCAACCACCCGGCTTACCACCAGCAGGAACAATAACAGTTTGGGATACACAGCTGAATAAGTATAGTGGCGTACGTAACGTGCGTGTAGTGGCTAAACGCTGGTTCAAAATTGAAAGGATGACAACCGATGCGCTGGGCAGATTTACCGCTACAAAAAGATTCAGGAACAAAGTTAAGGTAGTAGTAAAGTTTAAGAACAGCGATTCAATAATACGAGGTATAAGGGGAGCAAGATTATGGAAAATGCTCTTGCCATTACAACATGTCTTTGGCCCAATTTCTGGCAGCGAGATTAATACATACCAACACAAGTTTGTTTACTATACGGGCATTAAAACATTAGGTAATCAATTGTGGAATGCTGCAACTATTAATAATTCTGTACAAGAGTATAAAGGTTATGCCACACAACTTGGGATTGGTTCAATACCAAGTAAATTAAAAATCTTTGTTAGTGCCGGTAAAAGATGGAGCGGAAGTGCATCGACACCGATGTTTGCTAAAAGACAGGTTTATGATATCAATGTGCCATTTTACAAAACCTATGGTGTAAATTATAGTGATATAGTTGTGTCTCAACTTGGAGGAGTTTTAGCAGGTGAACTTGATTTGATTGTAGATTACTATTATGCATATAATGATGAATCAAATGCTATGACTTCAGACCTACAAGCAGAAACAATTTACCATGAGCTCACACATGCGGCCCACTACAATAAATTAGGCAATACATGGTACACTGAATTTGTTAATGCAGAACTAACAACAGCGAAACTTTACTCGGGTGGGAATACTTCACCTTACGGTACGGGTAATAATTCAGTATCGCCAATCATAGCACTTGGTGAAGGCTGGGCTTACCACATGGGGCATTATATGGCTGATATGAAGTATGGTGTTAATGGATCTTGCCAAAGCGAAGATGATAATTTCCGTTGTCCTGATGTTGCTCATAATGTACATCCTCACATTGACGTACTTGAGAAATTCGATCCAACATCCAGCTATCATTTTCATTGGATACCAAAAGGGTTGATGTTAGATTTGATGGATGATACACCAAATGAAGTTGTGGGAAACACTGGTGGTAAGCCTGATCAGGTCAGCGGATATACAAATCAACAATGCTTCAACGCTTTACAGTCTGACGTGAAGAGTATTGGAGACTTTAAGAATAGATTATTACAACAAAATAACAACAATCAGCAAGCCCAGGTTAATACATTAGTACAATTTTATGGTTATTAGAAATACATTTTTGATAGTTGTATTCATTTTATTGATGCCGTTTACTTCCTGTGATCCACCTGAAGGGCCTTCATACGCCTTTTCAGTCACAGCGTCCATAAGTCCTTCAAGGGACACAGTTAGCGTTGGTGATACCCTTTACCTTGAAAGTTCTTTTCCGACAAAACTGCCGGATAATAGAACAGGAAAAATTGTGGATTATTCTAACTCGGTTGATTTAAGTGGCTCAATAGGGTTTGCTGATTTCAACAAGTTTGGAACCACAACAGACAGCACTACAACAAAATACATGCACTATGTAGTAGTGGAAGGTGATGTTTATAATGATAAAAGTATGCCTGTATACTGGAATGGGAACAGAACCAGATATGAGGAAAAGGATGGATATTATAAATTAAAAATCGGAATGATTCCGCAAAAAAAAGGAATGTATCAATTTTCACTTGGGAATCCTTTTAGTAATGGGCAAGCGGGACACAGTAATAGGAGTGCTAGTTTTACAATTTCATTTGTAAATACAGAGCAACACTTGCATTACTATGAAGATCTATATGGTCAATTCAGTTACAGTGATAGAGTTAGGACATATTGTTTTGTGGTAAAGTAGCGCGCAATCATAAAGACGACACCTACTGTGAAATTCATTCAACACAATTATTTAAAAATGGGCAGATGTATCTATTTAATTCTGATCATTTTTATGTCAGGTTGTTTCAGATTTGCCCACGCACAAAATCAACTTGTTTTCAGAGCTTCGCCATGTTCATTTTTAGATCCTTTAACGCCAACGATTCTAACAGGTGCAGAGTATCGCTTTCATAAAAGATTTGCAGTTGGTATTGACTACGGCCTTCGAACCGCTAAGATAAAAGGCAATGATTGGGCTCATGAAAAGTATAATGATAGATATTTTAAATTGAAAGGTGAGTTTAAAGTGTTCTGGCATTTAAGAAAAAACAGATGGTATAGCGGTGTAAGTGGTTTCTATATGCCTGAATCTTTCGATCACAGGAACGGAATTCTTAGAACGTCAGCAGGAACATTTAATTATGAGCAAGCGCACATTCGTCGTGATGTAACTGGTGTATTAATAAAAGTGGGTCATTTAGCATCAATGTCCGACCATTGGTCTATTGATTTCTTCGGAGGGATTGGTATTCGTTTAATTCATTCACATCATACAGCGGTAACAGGTTTAAGTGCTTATACGCCTTATGGGGGCTTGGTTGAATACATGATTCCAATGCCTTCTTACGATTATGATTATCCTGAAAAACAGAATGTGCATCTGGAACTCGGCATGAAGTTCAACTACCTTATTTTCTCAGTTAAGGATAAAAAGATAGTTCATTAATTAGTCCTCCCCTTCCCTGTGGCAAACTTTTAGTTTAATGCGCTCAGTAAAAATCAACAAGCCTTGTATACTCTTTTGTCTAGGGCTAAAAACATTGCCTCTATAATTATCAGCCTACTTTAGCCTGACTAAAGTTTAAAGACCCATGAAAGCTGATTATTTAGAACTATTTAAGTTAGATGAAATTGACCGCGACGTATTCTTTTGGCTCATCACCCATGTTAAGATGCGACAGGTAAAAGGTTGGACTGAATATATTGAAGCAGAGTATCAAAGAAAAAAGATTACTATCAATTCAGATCAACTCTTCCACGAAGCTATGAGCCTCGCGGAAAATCATTCAAAAGATGTATTATCACTTTCATTTTTAGAATTGAAAAAAGAACTGGCAAGCAAGCAAATGATAAATTAAAAATCGTAACTTAGTAATGGAGGCCGTTAAGTTTATCCTGTTAATCAAAAGCACTTCAACCATCTAGCTGAAGTGCTTTTGATTTTAACGAGATTTCAAATTATCCCACCCATCTCGCGCGGAACTTAGTTCCGTGCGCTCAGTAAAATTCAACAAAAGAACAGAAATCTAAATCGAGAAACTTTGTTTCGCATTTGGCTAACGTTAACTCATCTCGCGCGGAACTTAGTTCCGTGCGCTCAATAAAATTATCAATAAAACGAAAATCAAAATCGCGAAACTTAGTTTCGTGTTACGCTAAACCATCAATTCCCTCTTCTACGCAACTAATGATTTATGACCAAAGACAATCAAACATGCCTAGAGTTTTTCTGTCTCCGCAGAGTCTCCCGCCTCGGGGACTCTGACGGAAGCACACATATGGAGGTTACGAAATAAGATATAGTAGATAAATAACAATGGAGTAGTGGAAGTAACAATAGAGTAATAAAGGAGCGCAGAGTCCCCGAGGCGGGAGACTCTGCGAGGACAGAAACTTTGTTTCGCATATTGCTAACTCATTA